>NZ_JABEMG010000199.1 GCF_013004695.1 Promicromonospora citrea | reverse complement strand
CGGTGTGCGTCGGTTGTTTGAGAACTCAACAGTGTGCTTGATAGTCAATGCCAAACATTTGTTTTGGATCGGATCATGACCCGTGTGGGTTGTGGTTTGGCCAGTATCATTGTTCGCACACACGGTGTGTGTGTGGATGTTTCTCTTTTACGGAGAGTTTGATCCTGGCTCAGGACGAACGCTGGCGGCGTGCTTAACACATGCAAGTCGAACGGTGAAGCCCAGCTTGCTGGGTGGATCAGTGGCGAACGGGTGAGTAACACGTGAGCAACCTGCCCTTCACTTCGGGATAAGCCTTGGAAACGGGGTCTAATACCGGATAGGAGCACCTGCTGCATGGTGGGTGTTGGAAAGTTTTTCGGTGAGGGATGGGCTCGCGGCCTATCAGCTTGTTGGTGGGGTAACGGCCTACCAAGGCGTCGACGGGTAGCCGGCCTGAGAGGGCGACCGGCCACACTGGGACTGAGACACGGCCCAGACTCCTACGGGAGGCAGCAGTGGGGAATATTGCACAATGGGCGAAAGCCTGATGCAGCGACGCCGCGTGAGGGATGACGGCCTTCGGGTTGTAAACCTCTTTCAGCAGGGAAGAAGCGCAAGTGACGGTACCTGCAGAAGAAGCGCCGGCTAACTACGTGCCAGCAGCCGCGGTAATACGTAGGGCGCAAGCGTTGTCCGGAATTATTGGGCGTAAAGAGCTCGTAGGCGGTCTGTCGCGTCTGGTGTGAAATCCCATGGCTCAACTATGGGCTTGCATCGGGTACGGGCAGACTAGAGTGCTGTAGGGGAGACTGGAATTCCTGGTGTAGCGGTGGAATGCGCAGATATCAGGAGGAACACCGATGGCGAAGGCAGGTCTCTGGGCAGTCACTGACGCTGAGGAGCGAAAGCATGGGGAGCGAACAGGATTAGATACCCTGGTAGTCCATGCCGTAAACGTTGGGCACTAGGTGTGGGGCCAGTTCCACTGGTTCTGTGCCGTAGCTAACGCATTAAGTGCCCCGCCTGGGGAGTACGGCCGCAAGGCTAAAACTCAAAGGAATTGACGGGGGCCCGCACAAGCGGCGGAGCATGCGGATTAATTCGATGCAACGCGAAGAACCTTACCAAGGCTTGACATGTACGAGAAAGCCCCAGAGATGGGGTTCTCTTTGGACACTCGTACACAGGTGGTGCATGGTTGTCGTCAGCTCGTGTCGTGAGATGTTGGGTTAAGTCCCGCAACGAGCGCAACCCTTGTCCCATGTTGCCAGCGGGTTATGCCGGGGACTCATGGGAGACTGCCGGGGTCAACTCGGAGGAAGGTGGGGATGACGTCAAATCATCATGCCCCTTATGTCTTGGGCTTCACGCATGCTACAATGGCCGGTACAGAGGGCTGCGATACCGTGAGGTGGAGCGAATCCCAAAAAGCCGGTCTCAGTTCGGATCGGGGTCTGCAACTCGACCCCGTGAAGTCGGAGTCGCTAGTAATCGCAGATCAGCAACGCTGCGGTGAATACGTTCCCGGGCCTTGTACACACCGCCCGTCAAGTCACGAAAGTTGGTAACACCCGAAGCTCACGGCCCAACCCCTTGTGGGAGGGAGTGGTCGAAGGTGGGACTGGCGATTGGGACTAAGTCGTAACAAGGTAGCCGTACCGGAAGGTGCGGCTGGATCACCTCCTTTCTAAGGAGCTTTTCTCCATCATTGGTGCCGGCCGGTTGGCTGGTGGGGTGGTGGCAGAGGCCAGGCCCAGGCCGTGCGCGTCTGGGGTGGTTGCTCATGGGTGGAACATTGACGAGAGCCTGCCTTGCGGGGTGGGTGTGCTAGTACGCCGGCGGTTGCTGGTTGGAACGTGCGCCTGGTCGTGGGGTCGGGGTTCGATGAGCACACTGTTGGGTCCTGAGGCAACCGGCCGCGGGACCAGTCCCCCCCTCGCCTGTGCGGGTTCGTCCGTGGGGTGAGGGGCTGCCTTCGGGTGGTGACTGCCTTCGGGTGGTGGCTGCCGTGGTGGCTGCTTTCGGGTGGGGTCTGGTTCTGGTGGGGTGTCTTTGGAGGGTACGGGTCATCAGGTGGTGTGCAGACCAGCCGGCGTGCCGGTGGTGGTGCATGCGGTGTGCTTGGTGGGTTCGTCCGTTGCTTGAGAACTGCATAGTGGACGCGAGCATCTTTTGAATTGTTCCCGAACGACGCTTGTGTGGTGGCCATGTTCGTTGTGGCGATCATGTGGGTGTTTGTTTGTGGTTTCTGTTTTGTCGTGTTGTTGAAGTTTTTAAGGGCACATTGGTGGATGCCTTGGCACTAGGAGCCGAAGAAGGACGTTGTAGCCTGCGATAATCCTCGGGGAGCTGGCAGACGAGCTGTGATCCGAGGGTCTCCGAATGGGGGAACCCAGCCGAAGTCATGTTCGGTTACCCGCGCCTGAATGTATAGGGCGTGTGGGGGGAACGCCGGGAAGTGAAACATCTCAGTACCGGCAGGAAGAGATATTCCGTGAGTAGTGGCGAGCGAAAGCGGATCAGGCCAAACCGTATGCGTGTCAAGCTGTCAGGCGTTGCGTGTGCGGGGTTGTGGGACCTTCCGGGAAGATCTGACAGTCTTCCGGCCAGTGAGAAAGTCGTGTCATAGTCGAACCGGGTTGAATACCGGACCGTAGTGGGTGGGAGTCCCGTAGACGAAATGGCGTGGCCTGGTGGAGGGGATCCCAAGTAGCACGGGGCCCGTGAAATCTCGTGTGAATCTGGCAAGACCACTTGCTAAGCCTAAATACTACCTAGTGACCGATAGCGGACAAGTACCGTGAGGGAAAGGTGAAAAGTACCCCGGGAGGGGAGTGAAATAGTACCTGAAACCATGTGCCTACAATCCGTCGGAGCCTCCTTCCTCCTTGTGGGGTTGCAGGGGTGACGGCGTGCCTTTTGAAGAATGAGCCTGCGAGTTAGTGCTCGGTGGCGAGGTTAACCCGTGTGGGGAAGCCGTAGCGAAAGCGAGTCCGAACAGGGCGCCACAGTCGCCGGGTCTAGACCCGAAGCGAAGTGATCTAGCCATGGGCAGGTTGAAGCGACGGTAAGACGTCGTGGAGGACCGAACCCACCAGGGTTGAAAACCTGGGGGATGACCTGTGGTTAGGGGTGAAAGGCCAATCAAACTTCGTGATAGCTGGTTCTCCCCGAAATGCATTTAGGTGCAGCGTCACGTGTTTCTTGCCGGAGGTAGAGCTACTGGATGGCTAATGGGCCTCACCAGGTTACTGACGTCAGCCAAACTCCGAATGCCGGTAAGTTGTAAGCGTGGCAGTGAGACTGCGGGGGATAAGCTCCGTGGTCGAGAGGGAAACAGCCCAGATCACCGGCTAAGGCCCCTAAGCGTGTGCTCAGTGGGAAAGGATGTGGAGTTGCACAGACAACCAGGAGGTTGGCTTAGAAGCAGCCACCCTTGAAAGAGTGCGTAATAGCTCACTGGTCAAGTGATTCCGCGCCGACAATGTAGCGGGGCTCAAGCACACCGCCGAAGCCGTGGCACTCACACTGCGTTGGATCGCAGTCCTAGCCGGCCCCTTTTGTGGGTCTGGTTCAGGTGTGTGGGTGGGTAGGGGAGCGTCGCGTGGCCATGGAAGCTGCAGGGTGACCTAGTGGTGGAGGCTACGCGAGTGAGAATGCAGGCATGAGTAGCGAATGACGGGTGTGAATCCCGTCCGCCGAATGACCAAGGGTTCCAGGGCCAGGTTCATCCGCCCTGGGTAAGTCGGGACCTAAGGCGAGGCCGACAGGCGTAGTCGATGGACAAGGAGTTGATATTCTCCTACCGGCGAAGTACCGCCCATACCGAGCCCGGTGATACTAACCACCCCAAGCCACCGCCGAGACCTTCGGGTCTCACTGGTGGGGCGGCGTGGGACCTGATCCGGTAGTAGGTAAGCGTGTTAACAGGGGTGACGCAGGAAGGTAGCCAGGCGTGGCGATGGTTGTCCATGTCCAAGGCTGTAGCCCGACACCTAGGCAAATCCGGGTGTCAGCAGGGTGAGAGCTGATAGAGACCGCGTATGCGGGAATCTGGTGATCCTATGCTGCCTAGAAAAGCCTCGACGCGAGGGACTAGCCGCCCGTACCCTAAACCGACTCAGGTGGTCAGGTAGAGAATACTAAGGCGATCGAGTGAATCGTGGTTAAGGAACTCGGCAAAATGCCCCCGTAACTTCGGGAGAAGGGGGGCCTGATCCGTGAACCCACTTGCTGGGGGAAGCGGGGAGGGCCGCAGAGACCAGGGAGAAGCGACTGTTTACTAAAAACACAGGTCCGTGCGAAGTCGCAAGACGATGTATACGGACTGACGCCTGCCCGGTGCTGGAAGGTTAAGAGGACGGGTCAGCTTCGGCGAAGCCCAGAATTTAAGCCCCAGTAAACGGCGGTGGTAACTATAACCATCCTAAGGTAGCGAAATTCCTTGTCGGGTAAGTTCCGACCTGCACGAATGGCGTAACGACTTCTCCGCTGTCTCAACCGCGAACTCGGCGAAATTGCACTACGAGTAAAGATGCTCGTTACGCGCAGCAGGACGGAAAGACCCCGGGACCTTTACTATAGCTTGGTATTGGTGTTCGGTGCGGTTTGTGTAGGATAGGTGGGAGACTGTGAGACTCGGGCGCCAGCTCGGGTGGAGTCGTTGTTGAAATACCACTCTGATCGCTTCGGATGTCTAACCTCGGTCCGTGATCCGGATCAGGGACAGTGCCTGGTGGGTAGTTTAACTGGGGCGGTTGCCTCCTAAAATGTAACGGAGGCGCTCAAAGGTTCCCTCAGCCTGGTTGGTAATCAGGTGTCGAGTGCAAGTGCACAAGGGAGCTTGACTGTGAGACTGACAGGTCGAGCAGGGACGAAAGTCGGAACTAGTGATCCGGCGGTGGCTTGTGGAAGCGCCGTCGCTCAACGGATAAAAGGTACCCCGGGGATAACAGGCTGATCTTGCCCAAGAGTCCATATCGACGGCATGGTTTGGCACCTCGATGTCGGCTCGTCGCATCCTGGGGCTGGAGTAGGTCCCAAGGGTTGGGCTGTTCGCCCATTAAAGCGGTACGCGAGCTGGGTTTAGAACGTCGTGAGACAGTTCGGTCCCTATCCGCTGCGCGCGCAGGAAACTTGAGAAGGGCTGTCCCTAGTACGAGAGGACCGGGACGGACGAACCTCTGGTGTGCCAGTTGTTCCGCCAGGAGCATGGCTGGTTGGCTACGTTCGGAAGGGATAACCGCTGAAAGCATCTAAGCGGGAAGCCTGCTTCAAGATGAGGTTTCCACACACCTTGCGTGTGGGAGGCACCCAGCAGACTACTGGGTTGATAGGCCGGATGTGGAAGACAGGACCAAAGACTGTCGGAGCTGACCGGTACTAACCTGCCAACAACTTCACACACACAAACACTCTTCACGATATTGCGTGTTCGCGTCCACTATGCGGTTCCCGAGTCACGGGCACCACCCCAACCCTTGTCCATCAATGGGCGAGGAGTGGGGTGCCTGGTCTCGACAGTGTTTCGGTGGTCATAGCGTAGGGGAAACGCCCGGTCCCATTCCGAACCCGGAAGCTCAGCCCTACAGCGCCGATGGTACTGCCCTGGAGACGGGGTGGGAGAGTAGGACGCCGCCGGACAACCATTCCGTCAGGGGATGGACCCCCGCACCCCACAC
>NZ_JABEMG010000198.1 GCF_013004695.1 Promicromonospora citrea | reverse complement strand
CCGAACCCGGCGCGCCCGCCGCAGCACCCGCCCCGCCGGACGCCCCGCCCGCGCTCCCGATCACGCTCAGGTCGAGGCCGGAGGTCGGCGGCGGGGGAGGTGGCGCGGGCGTCCCGGTCGTGAAGTCGTACCCGCAGTTCTCGCAGAACAGCGAGCCGCCGGGCGACAGCTCGCCGCAGTTCGGGCAGGTCACCGGCCCGGCCTCGGTCTCGGCGCCGCCCGCACCGGCAGGCGCGCCCGTGGCCGGGCCGGGCTCGGCCGCCGCCGACCCCGCGGCCGGGATCGGCGTGCCGCACACGTCGCAGTAGTCCGTGGACCGGCTCGGGTGGCCCTCCGGGCAGGTGACGGTCATGAGCGCCGGACCCGGGTCGTCTTGGTGGAGGCGGTGTCGAGTGCCATCTCGTCCAGCTTGGCGGTGTTGCGCCTGAGCCGCACGGTGCCCTCCGCCTCGTTCTCCACGTCCACGATCTTGCGCAGCCGCGACGTCGCCTCGTCGTTCCCGGTCTCGGCGGCGAGCTGCACGGCCCGGCCGAGCTTCACGGTCGCCGTCGCCTCGTCGCCCGCCGCCTTGGCGGCCAGTCCCTCCTGGATCGCCGAGGCGAGCTCGGCCTGGCCCGTGTAGTGGGCGACCTCAGGGCTGATCCGCGCGGTGAGCGTCGAGTCGTCCGACCACTTGGCCTTGACCAGCCCGGCCGCCGCGACCTCGCCGTCCACCGCCACCTGCACGCGCGCGGCGAGCTGCTCCGAGCCGACCACCTTGGCGGGCACGCGGACCGCCACGTGGTACTCGCGCGTCTCGTCGGCCCACGCGCCGGTCGGGTAGCCGCCGGTGAGCGGGTTGACCTCGGTGCGGCGCGCGGTGAGGTCGTCCACCTCCGGGGCGACCTGCCGGACGAACAGCACCTGCGCGCCCTGCGGAGCCCACACGCGCAGGTCGACGGCGGCGACGCCGCGCGCGGCGGACTTGCGCACGAGCGCCGCGAAGTCCTCCGCGATGTCCTCGGGCCGGGCGATGAGGTCGACGGTGCCGAGCAGGGCCGTCGAGATCTTGCGCAGCTCCCCGACCACCCACCGGTCGCCGACGCCGCGCGCGTCGCACTGGAACCGCCCGGTGACGTTCGCGATCATCTGGTCCAGGTGGGCGGACGGCTCCGACTCGTTCTTGCCGTCCGTGAGCAGGATGAGGTGCTTGTTCGCGACGGGCGCCGTCGCGAACAGCTCGTCGGCCAGTCGCAGCCACGTCGAGATCGCCGTGCCGCCGCTCGCGGACATCGTCGCGATGGCGCGCTTGGCCTCGGCGCGCGCGCCCGGCTCCATGGCCACCATCGGCACGCGGGCGTTCGGGTACGGGAAGATGCGGGTGGCCACGTGCGAGCCGCCGACGATGGCGAAGAGCGTGCCGTCGGGGATCTGGTCCACCGCGACCGCCGCGGCGTGCTTGGCCGCCTCCATGTTGCGGCCCTGCATCGAGCCGGACGTGTCGACGGCGACGATCTCGGCGGCACCGCCCGGACCCGCGGGGCTCGCCGTCCCGGCCGCCCCCGCGCCGGTGCACGTCACGGACACCACGGCGTGCACGTCGGTCGCGCCGTCGGACAGGAACTCGTTCTGGAAGACCTCGGCGGAGAACTCGGCCACGGTGGCTCCTCTCTGGGGTGAGGGCAGGTTATCGCTGCCCGGTGACAGCGGCGGAGACGCGGGCGAGCGCCGCCGTGATGTTGTCGCGGCCGCCCTGCGCGTTGGCCCAGCGCACGAGGGCCGACGCCGTCGCCAGCGGGTCGTCGGTCGTCGCGTACCGGCGCACGAGCTCGCTCATGGCGTGCGGGTCGGAGCAGTAGTTCCACAGGCCGTCGGAGCAGACCAGGAGCCAGCCCGGACCGCTCGGCACGGTGGCGGCGCAGCGCGCGTCGGTGTCGGGCGCGTCCGGGCCGAGCCAGCGCGTGATCGCGTGCGCCTGGGGCGACGACTCGGCCTGTGCGCGGGGCACGCCCGCCGCGATCATCTCCTGGGCCCACGAGTCGTCGACGCTGAGCTGCTCGGCCTGGCCGTCGTCCGGCAGCCAGTACACGCGCGAGTCGCCCAGCCACCCGGCCACGAGCAGGTCGCCGTCCACGACGGCGGCGGCGAACGTGCAGGACGGCGGGTCGTCCGCCACGTCCTTGCCCTTCGTCGCCGCGAGCTGCTCCGCCGCGCCGCGCACCGCCTGGCCCGCCGCGCGCGAGGCGGCGACCATGGCGTCGGTCCAGCCCGCGACCCGGCGGCTCGTGGCGCCCTGCACCGTGCTGGAGCCCTGCGGACCGTAGGCGACGAGCACGTCGCGCGCGGCACGGCTCGCGGCGAGCGAGGCGACGTCGGAGTCGGGCGCGCTGGAGACCCCGTCGCACACCACGAGCGCCGCGAAGGTGTCGCCGGCGGCCAGCGCCATGGCGTCCTCGTTGCGCGCGTGCCGGACACCGCGGTCGCAGACACCGGCCACCCAGCGCGCGGGCCGCTCCTCGAAGTGGTCGCGCTCGGACACGCCGGGCGTGCCGCAGTCGGCGCAGTAGCCGTCGGGCGCGATCGTGCCGCCGCACGCGGCGCACGGGCGCTGGTGGGAGGCCTCGCCCGTCGCGGGGTCGGGGTCCACCACCGTGGGGGCGAGCTCGAGGGTCACCTCGGAGGGGGCGCCGGCGTCGGGGGCCGGGGCGCCCAGCGGCGTGCCGCAGTTCTCGCAGAACCGGGCGCCCGGCGCCCCGTCCTCGCCGCAGCGGGGGCAGCGGACGAGGCTGCTGTCGTCGGCACTCATGTCGGGGTCGTTCTCCTTGCCTTGTGGGGCGATCCGTTGGGGCCGCCCCCGCGCTTCTTCTCGGTGGGTCGCCCGGTCAGCGCACCGTCCACCGCCGTACGGAGTTTGCCCGGTCCACGATCGCCACGCGCTCCGAACGGTCCTCGGTGAGGCGGGCGAGCTCGCGCAGCGCCTCCTCGAGCCGGTCCCGCAGCGTCGGTTCCGTCGCCTCGGCACCCGCCACGCGCACCGCCGGGTCGGGCCCCTCACGGGTGACGAGACCGAGCGCGCCCGCGAGGGCGTCGACCGTGACCTCGGCCCGCGGCCGGTCCGGCACGTGGGCGCCGCCCAGCCCGGCGACGGCGTCGGCCAGGTCGAGCAGGCCGCGGCGCGCCGAGACGAGCAGGCGTGCCCGCCGCAGGCGAGCGTCGGCGTACGAGCCGCGCGTCGGGCCGACGAGGTCGAGGGCGCCGAGCGCGCCGTCGGTGTCGCCCGCCTCCGCGCGGACCCGCGCGAGGCCGAACGCCGCTGCGCCCGTGTAGTTGGAGTCGGCGCGCGCGATCGTCGTGTAGAGCTGCTCGGCCACGCCGGGCTCGCCCGACAGCTCGCAGACCGTCGCGAGCGCGAGCTTGGGCGCCGGCTCGCCGGGCACCTGCCCGTAGACGGCGTTGAACGACGCGCGGGCCGAGGCCGGGTCGCCCGCCGCGAGGTGGCCGAGACCCTCCATCCAGGCGGCACGCCACTCCCAGGGGTCCTCCTCGAGGATCTGCGCGACGGTCGCGCGCAGGCGCCCCAGGTCGCCCGCCTCGATGGCGGCGCGGCCCAGCGCGAGGCGGACCTCGACGGTCGCCTCGGGCGCCCCGCCGAGGGCCACGACGCGCTCGGCCGGGTCGGCCACGTTGACGCCCGCGAGCCAGGACGCCATCGGGTCGGACGAGTCCACCTTGAGCAGCGGGAGCTGGTTCCACGGCAGCGGGCCGTCGGCGCCGTCGAGCGGGGGCACCCCGAACAGGAGCGACTCGGCCGACGTCGTGGCCGTGTAGCCGGGACCCTTGTCCGTCGCGACGACCTCGCGCAACACGCCGAGGAGCTGGACCCGGGCCTCGTCGACGGAGGCGAACCGGTCCGCGGGTGCGGGCGCGCAGGCCTTGGCGAGCCAGCGGTAGAACGAGTCGTACCGCTGGAAGACGGGCGTCTCGGAGACCGGCGGGAACGACGCCTGGTAGACCGTCGTGTTGCCGCGGAAGTCGAGCACGAGCGAGGCGAGCGTGCGGCCGAGCGTGAAGATGTCGGACGCGACCGACGGCCCGATCTCCGGGACCTCCGGCGCCTGGTAGCCGACCGTGCCGTAGATCGGCGACGTCAGGTCGTCGGCCCGGCGCACGCCGCCCAGGTCGATCAGCTTGACGCCGTCGCCCTGCGCGATGATGTTGTCCGGCTTGAAGTCGCAGTACAGCAGCCCGCGGTCGTGCAGGTAGCTGAAGGCGGGGAGCACCTCGAGGATGTACGCGATGGCCTGGTCGACCGGCAGCGGGCGGGGTTGCCCGCCGCCGCTGTCCCGGCGTTCCTTGAGCACGTCCTTGAGCGACCTGCCGCCCACGAACTCCATGACGGTGTAGCCCAGGCCGTCGTGCAGCACGAAGTTGAAGATCTCGACGATGAGCGGGTGCTCGACCTCTGCCAGGTACTGGCGCTCGGCCACCGCGGCCTCGTACGCCTCCCGGTCGCCCGAGTTGAGCAGGCCCTTGAGCACCACCCAGCGCCCGCTGACGTTGCGGTCGCGCGCCAGGTAGATCCAGCCGAGGCCGCCGTGGGCCAGGCAGCCCACGACCTCGTACTGGCCGCCCACGAGGTCGCCGGCCCGGAGGGCGGGCGCGAAGTCGTACCGCGCACCGCAGTGCCCGCAGAACCCCGCGATGCGGCCGGGCACGCCCTCGCGTGCCCGCCCGACGGGCTGGCCGCAGGTCGGGCAGAACCGCTTGCTCTCCGCCAGCTCGGGCGTCGCCATGACGGCCTGCATCGGGTCGGCCACCGGCATGTGCGGCACGGTCGTCAGCCCGGCGCCGAGACGGTGGCCGCGCAGCCGGGTCGAGCCGGTGCCCACGCGGCGCGTCTGGTACGAGCCCGACGCCATGCGCGCGGAGCCGAGCGCCGTCGAGGCGAGGCGCGAGGAGCTCGTGCGGCCGGTGGCCTGCTGCTGCATCGGCGCGGTCGTGCCGCTGCCCGTCGCCGGCCCGCCCGCCGACGCGGCCTCGCCCTGCGCGCCCCAGGACGCCGCGACGGCGGCGAGCGCGTTGCCCGTCGGGTTGCCGCCCGCCGGCGCGCCGCACACGTCGCAGTAGCCGTCCTGGATGGTGCCGGGGCAGCCCGGCTCCGCGCACGTCTGTGTCGTCATCGGTGTCCCTCCGGGAGATCGCGCACGAGCATCTCGAGCTGCTCGGTGAAGTGCCGTGCCAGCACCAGGTCGCACGGGGTCGCCTCGATCGCCTCGCGTGCCTCGTCCTCGCCCGCCTTCACGACGGGCGACGACGCACGCCCGTTGCCCTGGGCCTTCGTCATCAGGTTCCGGACGCTGTAGCGCAGCTCGGCGCGCTCGCGCAGCGGGGCCGTGTACGCCGCCTCCGCGCGGTCCATCGCGCGCTCGACGGCGCCCAGCCGCCGCACGTACGTCGTCAGGCGGTCCGGCTCCTGCGGCACGTCGCCGAGGCGCGTCACGTCGGGCACCGCGAGCCGGGGCGGGTCGGCCACCTCGCGCCGGCACCGGTCGGCGACCTGCTGGATGACGGGCGCCCGGTCGGCCAGCGCCGAGCGCAGCGCGACGGCGCGCTCGCGGTCCCGCGAGAGGGCTCGGCTGCGCGCCGTCGCCACGATGAGGTCGCGCTCGGTGCGCGCCACCTCGTCCTCGAGCGCGCCGAGCGGGCCCGTGACGTCCGCGCCGCGCGCCACGTCGGCCTGGATCCGTGCGAGCCGGTCGCGCAGGCGGGCCACCGCCGCGTCGTCGG
>NZ_JABEMG010000197.1 GCF_013004695.1 Promicromonospora citrea | reverse complement strand
CCGGTGCTGCGCCGGTACCTCGCCGTCGCCCCCGGCGCGCGGCCCCACCTCGGTGTGGGACCCGACGCGCCGGACGCCGCGCTGCGCCGGCTCGCCGAGCGGCTGCCGGTCTACCGCGTGGTGCCCGGGGCGGGGCGGTGAGCCGTCAGGCCCCGGCCGGGGCCTTCGGGCGCCGGACCACGTACCAGGTCAGGTACAGCACGAGCGCCCAGAGCGGGACGCCGAGCAGCAGGTGGAACGTGCCGAGCCAGGCGATGTCGCCCGCGAGGTAGAGGGGCGTCTTGACGGCGAGCCGCAGGGCGAACAGCCCGACCCACAGCCACGTGGCGATCAGGTAGGCGCGCATCCGCGCCGGGTCGTCCCGCCAGGCGGTGAGCGCGGCGAACGGGGACGGACCGTCGTCTCCGGGTTCGCGGTTCGCTTCCTCGCGCACCTTGTCCGGCGTGAGGCCGGCGCGCAGCGCCTCCACGACGTAGCCGACGGCAGGGCGTCGGGCGAGGATGGTCCCGAGCAGCACGACGAGGTAGCCCGCGTTGAGCAGCAGGCCGCCCGCGTAGTAGTTCTCGGCCTCGCCCGACGTCCACGCCCACACCACGCCGATGGCGATGCCGAGCAGGCCGCCGAGGGCCTGGGTGACCGGTGTGCGCTGCACGAGCCGCGCCACCACGAGCACGACGGCGGCCACGACCGAGGCGATCAGCGGGACCGTCAGGTCGTTGACGATCACGAACGCGACGACGAAGACCAGGCCGGGCAGCACCGCCTCGACCAGCCCGCGCACACCGCCGACGGCCTGCGCGGCGGAGAACTCCTCGCTCGTCAGGGCGCGCACCCCGCGCGCGTCACCGGACGGGCGGCCGGACGGATGCTGGTCCGACGACTGCTCGGGCGCGCTCTGCTGCTCGGACACCTCGTCGCGTGCGGGCTCACTCATGGGGGCCATTGTGCCGTGCCCGCGGGGCTGCTCCGCTCACTCGCACTCCCCCGGCCGCGGGCGCAGCTCGTACCGCGGGTTGAACATCGCGAGCCGGCCGTCCGCGTCGCAGACCATGCCCTCCACGCGGAT
Organism: Promicromonospora citrea; assembly: GCF_013004695.1. GTDB lineage: Bacteria > Actinomycetota > Actinomycetes > Actinomycetales > Cellulomonadaceae > Promicromonospora > Promicromonospora citrea. The sequence goes on along the minus strand of NZ_JABEMG010000197.1, from coordinate 4,635 downwards.
CCGCCGCCCGGGCTCGATCCCGTCGATCGTGCGCCGCCCGAGCCACACGAGGTCCAGCGCGCCGGACCCGTCGAACAGCTCGGCCTCGAGCGCGGGCACGCCCTCGCGGGGCCGCAGCACCACGGAGCGCAGCACGCCCGCGACCTTGCCGCGGGTACGCGGCGTCAGGGCGGCCACGGCGCAGCAGCCGGCGTTCCTCGACGCGTCGGCCCGCTCCTGGCTGTCCGAGACCTGCTCGTTGGACGCGAGCGTGCGCGCGAGGCGCGACGCGAGCGTCGAGCGGACGGACATCACCACCACATCCTTCTCAGATCCTTCGTCAGATCCTTCGTCAGCCGATCTGCGTGATCTCGGGGCCCCGCCGCAGCGGGTTGAAGTCGGCCATCTGGGGCGCGGCGGACTCGGAGCCCGCCGCGGCGGGCGCGGGCTCGCCGTCCTTGCGGGCCGACTTCGGCAGCGTCAGCGGCAGCAGGTCCCGCGGCGGGCGCGGGCTCTGGTCGCGCACCACCACGATGTTCGCGAACACGGACTCCAGCGCCTTGGCCGCCTCGGGGTCGAGCGCCGCGCGTCCGGCGAGCACGCCGCGCACGAACCAGCGCGGACCGTCCACCCCGATGAACCGCGCGGGCCGCTGAGCCGGCTGGCCGTCCGGCCCCTTCACCGGCATGCGGACCAGCAGCTCACGGCCGAACACGCCCGGCACGTCGTCCACGACGCCGCCCTGCTTGCTCACCGAGTCCGCGATCTCGTGCCGGATCTCGTCCCAGATCCCCTCGGTGCGCGGGGCCGCGAACGCCTGCACCTGCAGGTTCGACCCCTCGAGCGCGGCCGTCACACCCGTCACCTTCTGGGTCTTCTTGTCGATCTCCATGCGCAGCTCGAGACCCGGCATCACCGGCAGCCAGATCGCCCCGAGGTCCACGCGCGGACCCATCTCCTCCACCTGCGACCGGTCGAACGGCCCGTGAGACCGCTTCTGCTGCTCGGCCTCCACCGACGCCCACTCGACCGGGGCAGGCTCGCTCGTCGTGCCTCGTCGGCTGAACAGACCCACAGCCACGCTCCTTCGTCGTTCGTCTCGGACGCGCCTCGGGCGCGCGGGATGTCCCGCGCACGCGCAGTCCGCTCGTTGTTATCCGCTCGTTACCTACAGCCTAGACCCGACCGGTGACAGGCCGGTACGGAAGTCCGCGCACCCGGCGTCAGGCCGGTGGGGTCACCGCCCGGCGAACCCGCCGCTCGAGCCGAACCCGCCCTCGCCGCGGTGCGAACCCGGCAGGGTCTCGGCGCGCAGGAACCGCGCTCGCTCGACCCGCTGGATCACGAGCTGCGCCACGCGGTCGCCACGGGCGAGCTTCACGGCCTGCTCCGGATCGGTGTTCAGGAGCGTGACCTTGATCTCGCCGCGGTAGCCCGCGTCCACCGTGCCCGGCGCGTTGACGATCGTCACCCCGTGCTTCGCCGCCAGCCCCGACCGCGGGTGCACGAACGCCGCGTAGCCGTCCGGCAGCGCGATCGACACCCCCGTCGGCACCACCGCCCGGCCCTGGGGCGGGAGCTCGACGTCGACCGTCGTCACCAGGTCGGCACCGGCGTCGCCCGGGTGCGCGTAGGCGGGGACGGGGACGTCGTCGTCGAGGAGGCGGATGAGCACGTCGACCGTGCTGCCGTCTGCTGTCGTCTCGGGGTTCGGCACGCGGGAAGAGTACGCCACCTCACGCCCCCGTGCCGCGAGGGACGGTGCCCGCGCCCCCGCGGGGCTGGGATGATGGGTGCATGACGGCGACGACCCTCACCTTCCACGAGCGACTCCTGCCCGGACCGGGCGGCTGGCTCGGCACGGTCGGCCTCGGTGTCATCGTCGCGATCGCGCTGTGGCCCGTGCACGCCGTCGCTGCCGCGGTCAGCGGTGCGGTCGTGTGCCTCGGGTCGGCGGCGGCGCTCGCTGCGACGTCGCCCGTCGTCGAGGTCGCCGACGGCGTGCTGCGCGCCGGCGGCGCCCGGGTCCCGGTCGCGCTGCTCGGCGAGGCCAGGGCGCTCGACGTGGCCGCGATGCGCCACGAGCTGGGCCCCGGCCTGGACGCGCGGGCGTACGTCTGCCTGCGCGCCTGGGCGCGCACGGGGGTGCGGGTCCCGCTGGAGGACCCGGCCGACCCGACCCCGTACTGGCTCGTCTCGACCCGCCGGCCGGAGCAGCTCGTCAGAGCGCTGGGCTGAGCGCCCGGTCGGAGCGCGGGGCCGGGAGACCGGCCGCGGGGACGACGAAGGCTGCCACGCGTCCGCATGACAGCCCGGTCGTGTCGTCAGTGCCCGTCTGTGCTCGACGGGGTGCTCGGCCCTCGTGGATCAGGCGGCGCACTCCGTGCAGATCATCTGGCCCGCCTTCTCGTAGGCCAGCTGGCTGCGGTGGTGCACGAGGAAGCAGCTGGAGCACGTGAACTCGTCCGCCTGACGCGGCAGCACACGCACGGCGAGCTCCTCGCCGGACAGATCGGCACCCGGGAGCTCGAAGCCCTCGGCCGCCTCGGTCTCGTCCTCGTCCACAACGCCCGAGGACTTGTCGGAACGACGTGCCTGCAGCTCCTGGATCGAGTCCTGCTCGACATCCTCATCGGTCTTGCGTGGGGCGTCGTAGTCAGTTGCCATGTGGTTGCTCTCCGTGAGTAGGTGGTCGCGTCGGGGTCCGGGCTGTCCGGGGTGCGACGCCGCCCCGGCCGGGACTGGGTGATGTGCCGCAGAACGGCGCCCACAGCGGGTGTACGCGCTGATAATGCATGCGGTCCCGGTTTTGTTCCCGAGTCGGCCCCCGGATTGTGCACCATTTCTGTCAGGCGCGCTACACAGAAGGGTGTAACCCCCGTCACGCCCGCTCTGACCTGCAACGACGCTTTCTCGGCGGCGACCGCGTCCCGCTCGCGGGTGACGTGCGCGGCAGGGCGGTGTCAGAAAAATCTCAGCCCGCTGCGGCCTCGCCGGCGCCGTCCGCGTCGGCCTCCTCGAGGATCGGGAGGAGCTCCTCGACGAGGTGCTCCGGGCCCGCGACGACCATCGCGGTGCCGGGCGTCCCGCCCCGCAGCCCGGTCACGACGCCGCCCGCCTCCGCCACGACGAGCGCACCCGCCGCCATGTCCCAGGGGTTGAGGCCGCGCTCGTAGTAGAGGTCGAGCGACCCGTCCGCCACGAGGCACAGGTCGACGGCGGCCGAGCCGATCCGCCGGATGTCCCGGATGCGCGGCAGCACGCGCGCCAGCACCTCGGCCTGCTGGGCGCGGCGCCCGGCGTCGTACCCGAAGCCCGTACCGACCAGCGCCCTGCTGAGCGACTCCGCCGAGCCGACGTGCACGGGCGCGCCGTCGCGCGTCGCGCCCTCGCCGAGGCCCGCCGACCACGTGCGCCCGTCGGCGACGCCGTGCACGCAGCCCGCGAGCACCGTCCACGAGGCGGGGTCGGGCGGGCCGGCGACCACCGCCACCGACACGGCCCACACCCCCACGCCGTAGAGGTAGTTCACGGTGCCGTCGATCGGGTCGAGCACCCAGGTCAGCCCACTCGTGCCCGGCACGTCGTCGCCCTCCTCGCCGAGGATCCCGTCGTCCGGCCGCTCCGCCGCGATCATGGCGCGCAGCAGGTCCTCCGAGGCGCGGTCCATGACGGTCACCGGGTCCACGTCGCTCGACTTCGTGGCGGCGACGACCACCCGTTCCGGTCTCCCCTCGCGGACCAGGGCGCCCGCCGCCGTCGCGAGGCGGACGGCGAGATCGCGCAGAGCGGTGACGGTGACGCCGTCGGGCAGATCAGGCAGGGCGGGTGAAGTCACGCACCCATCCTGCCGCACCCGACCGCGCGCCACTATCCCGCGGCACACCGACGCGCCTGCGCCGCGGGACGGCCGCGCGGTGGCAGGCTCGGCCCACAGGACTACCCCGGGAGGACTGGCATGGACGAGCTGGAGCTGGTACGGCTGCACGAGGACGGCGAACGCCTCGTCCTCGTGTCGCGCGACGGCGCCCAGAGCACCCTGCCCATCACCGATGCCCTGCGCGCCGCGGTCCGTGGTGACCGCCCGCGCATGGAGTCGATCCGGGCCCAGGAGGAGTCGGCGCTGCGTCCCCGCGAGATCCAGGCGCGCCTGCGGGCGGGCGAGACCGTCGAGCAGCTCGCGGAGGCCTCCGGCCTGCCCGTGGAGCACGTGCGCCGGTTCGAGTACCCGGTGATCTCCGAGCGCGAGCACGCGGTCTCGCGGGTGCGGGCCAAGGCGGTCCTGACCGACGACGACGGCTCGACGACGCTGGGCGAGGTCGCCGACGAGCGCCTGCGCTCGCGCGGCGTGCGGCCCGACGACGCGGTGTGGACCGCGACCCGCGAGGGTGCGCACCCGTGGATCGTGCAGGTGGAGTTCACGGCGGCGGAGCGGCCGCGGTCGGCCCGGTGGTCGCTCGAGCCGCGTGGCGGTTTCGTCGAGGCGCTCGACGACGAGGCGCGCTGGCTCGGTCTGCCCGAGGACGACGCCGGGCCCGCGCTGGCCGGTGTGTCGACGCTGCCGCCGCACCGGGTCGGGCAGCGTCCGGGCCGCCCGGCGCCGCCCGAACCGGTCGACACCGACCTGCTCCTCGACAACCTCTCCGAGCGCCGCGG
>NZ_JABEMG010000196.1 GCF_013004695.1 Promicromonospora citrea | reverse complement strand
CGCCACCAGCCCGAGCGGCGTCGCCGGAGCCGGCTCGTCCTCGCGCAGCACGCCGAGCAGGCGCCGCATGTCGGCGAGCGCGGCGCGGCCCGTCTCGGCGATGGTGCCGAGCGCCCGCTGCGCGGCGGCGGGGTCCGCGGCCGCGGCGTACCGGCCGCCGTCGGCCTGGGCGATCATGACCGACAGGGAGTGGGCGACGATGTCGTGCATCTCGCGCGCGATGCGCGCGCGCTCGGCGGCCGTGGCGATCCGCGCCTGCTGGTCGCGCTCGATCTCGAGCCGCTCGGTGCGGTCGCGCATCGCCTGGAGCATCGCGCGGCGCGAGCGCCGCACCAGCCCGAACGCGAAGGACGCCGCGACGAGCGCGAGGGTCGGCACCATGACGAAGAGGCTCTCCACGGTGAGCGTCGTCGACAGGCCGAACGCGACCGAGCCGACGACGCCGAGCACCGCGGCGGTGAGGTAGGCACGCCGGGTGCCGTACACGGTGACGCAGTAGACGGAGACGAGCACCAGCAGGTCGGGGGCGACGAACGGGACGCGCAGCACCCACACCTGGACCATGCACACCGTGAACATGGCGACGGCCGAGAGCAGCGGGCGCGTCCGGGCCCACGGCAGGGGCACGAGCACGATCACGGCTGCGATGAGCGTCGTGACGGGGTCGTAGGCGACCATCGACGCGTCACTCGAGAAGGTGAGCATCCCGGGGATCGTGACGGCCGCCGCGAGGAGGGTCCATCCCAGGTCCACGCGGAACCGGTACCGCTCCGACCACTGCGCCCACCGCTCGTACCACCCCATGCCGGTCAGCGTAGGTGTAACCGTTGCGCACGCGCGTCATACCGTGGTAGCACTTGCGTCCAGAAGGCCCTGCACCGAAAGGATTCGGTAGGCGGCCCGCACTCGGTGCCAGGATGGCGCCGGAGCGTCGGTTATGCCCTACGATGGCGAAATGACTCACGTACTCCTAGCCGAGGACGACCCGGCCATTGCCGAGCCGTTGGCACGAGCGCTCTCCCGTGAGGGTTACGACGTCGTCGTGCAAGGAACCGGCAAAGGTGCGATCGAGAGCTCGACCGGTGCGGACATCGTCGTTCTGGACCTGGGCCTTCCGGACATGGACGGGCTCGATGTCGCGCGCGAGATCAGGGCCAACGGCCTCACCGTTCCCGTGCTGGTCCTGACCGCCCGCGCCGACGAGGTGGACCTCGTCGTGGGCCTCGACGCCGGTGCCGACGACTACGTCACCAAGCCCTTCCGCCTGGCCGAGCTGCTCGCGCGCGTGCGGGCGCTGCTGCGTCGCTCGCACGGCGAGACCGGCGAGGAGGAGGAGCTGCACGCGCAGGACGTCCGCGTCGACGTCTCCGCGCACCGGGCCTTCCAGGGCGACCGCGAGCTGCACCTGACCACCAAGGAGTTCGACCTGCTGCGCGTCCTCGTGCAGAACGCCGGCTCCGTCGTCGTGCGCGACACCCTGATGCGCGACGTGTGGGGCTCGGACCCGGTCGGCTCGACCAAGACGCTCGACATGCACGTGTCGTGGCTGCGCCGCAAGCTCGGCGACGACGCGAACGCCCCGCGCTACGTGTCCACCGTGCGCGGTCTCGGCTTCCGCTTCGAGATCGGGGCGAGCTAGCCAGATGCGCGCCCGCGTACTGCAGGCGACCATCGCCGCGGTTGCGGTAGCCGTGCTGCTCCTGGGTATCCCGCTCGCGATCTTCGGTGCCCGGTACATCTACGACCAGGAGGTCCAGCGGGTCGAGACCCGCGCCCAGGACCTCCTGACGTCTGCCGTCAACTCCTACGAGCGCAACCGCTCGGCCGCCGAGGCGGGCTTCGTGGACCAGTCGGTGCTCGACCGCGCCGTCCAGCCGCAGCCCAACGACATCGTCGCCTACGTGACGGTGAACCAGCCGAACGGCGAGCAGCTCGTCTCGGGCGAGCCCGTGGTCGGTGCCACCATCGACCGCGGGCTCGCGTCCGAGGAGCAGCCCGTCATGGGCGTGGTCATCTCCGTCTCGGCGTGGCCCGCCTACATCAAGGCGATCAACGTCGTGGTGCTCGTCGTGTTCGGCAGCGTCGGCGCGTTCGCGGCCGGAGCCGTGACGGCCGCGTGGCAGGCGAACCGGCTCGCGCAACCCTTCGTGTACCTCGCGGCGTCCGCCGAGCAGCTCGGCGCGGGGCAGGTGCGCCCGCGGCTCGCGCCGTCCGGCGTCGAGGAGATCGACCTCGTCGCGGCGGAGCTGGCCCGCAGCTCGGACCGGCTCGCGGCCCGCCTCGCCGTCGAGCGGCAGTTCACGTCCGACGCCTCGCACCAGCTCCGCACGCCGCTCACCGCGCTCACCATGCGCCTGGAGGAGATCACGCTCACCTCCAGCGAGCCCGAGGTGCAGGAGGAGGCCAGGATCTCGCTCGAGCAGGTGGAGCGCCTGGTCGGCGTCGTCGACGACCTGCTCGCCCGCTCGCGGCGGGCCCAGGGCGGCACCACGGAGTCGGTCGACGTCGCCGTCCTCTTCCGCCAGCAGGAGGAGGAGTGGCGCGAGACGTTCGAACGCGCGGGCCGCGGGCTGAACGTCGAGGACTCGGAGGGCGCCCGCGTGCTGGCCACGCCCGGAGCGCTCGCCCAGGTGCTGTCCACCCTGCTGGAGAACTCCCTCAAGCACGGCGACGGCACCACCACGCTGCGCATCCGCGAGGGCCAGCGGGGCGCCATGGCCATCGAGGTCACGGACGAGGGCGAGGGCGTGCCCGAGGACATGGCGGGCAAGATCTTCGAGCGCGGCGTGACGTCGGGTGCCGGGACGGGCCTCGGCCTGGCCCTGGCCCGCGACCTCGTCGCGGCCGACGGCGGCAACCTGCAGCTCACGCAGCGCACGCCCCCGGTGTTCTCGGTGTTCCTCTCGGGGGTGCCGAAGACGCTCGACCCGCACCAGGTGCTCCCGGTCGGGTCCCAGATCTCGACCTTCGGTCAGAAGAAGGGGCGCGGACGCCGGTAGGCTTCACCGACGTGAGTGCACCACAGAACCGTGAGTCCGGGCCGCCCGTCGTGGCCGTCGTGGGAGGTGGGCAGCTCGCCCGCATGATGGCCCCCGGGGCCGCGGAGCTCGGCGTCCGGCTCCGGGTGCTGGTGGAGGACCCGGCGTCGTCGGCGGCCCAGGTGGTAACCGACGCGCCCGTGGGCGCGGCGTCCGACGAGGCCGCGATCCGTTCGCTCGTCGCCCCGGACGGCGGCCGCGCGGCCGCCGTCCTCACGTTCGAGCACGAGCACGTGCCGAACGCCCTGCTCGCCGACCTCGTGGAGCACGGGACGCCCGTGCGGCCCGGCCCCGGCGCGCTGGTCCAGGCACAGGACAAGATCGTGATGCGGCAGCGGCTCACCGAGCTGGGGGTGCCGTGCCCGCGGTGGGCGGCGCTGCCGGCGTCGTCGCCCGAGGAGGGGCGCGAGGCGCTCGCCGCCTTCCTCGCCGACGTCGGCGGCAGCGCGGTCGTCAAGACGTCGCGCGGCGGCTACGACGGCAAGGGCGTGCGCGTGGTGACGTCGGCGGACGACGTCGCCGACTGGTTCGCGGCCGTCGCCGACGGCGGGCCGCAGCTCCTGGTCGAGGAGAAGGTGCCGTTCACCCGCGAGCTGGCCGCGCTCGTGGCGCGGCGGCCGTCGGGCGAGGTGCGCGCGTGGCCCGTGGTCGAGTCGGTCCAGCGGGACGGCGTGTGCTCCGAGGTGATCGCGCCGGCGCCCCGCCTGTCCGCCGAGCTCGACGAGCGCGCTCGCGAGATCGCGACCGCCGTCGCGGAGGGCCTCGACGTGACGGGCGTGCTCGCCGTCGAGATGTTCGAGGTCCCCGGCCCGGACGGGGCGCCGGTGGTGCTCGTCAACGAGCTCGCCATGCGCCCGCACAACAGCGGCCACTGGACCATCGACGGCGCCGTCACCAGCCAGTTCGAGCAGCACCTGCGCGCCGTCCTCGACCTGCCGCTCGGCTCCACCGAGCCGACGGCGCCCTGGACGGTCATGGCGAACGTGCTGGGCTCGCAGCTCGACGAGCTCACCGACGCGCTGCCGGACGTGCTCGCCGCCTACCCCGAGGCACGTGTCAACCTGTACGGCAAGGGTGTGCGCCCGGGCCGCAAGCTGGGCCACGTGAACGTGAGCGGCGCGGACCTCGACGAGGTGCGTGACCGGGCCGTCGCCGCGGCGGCGCTGCTGCGCGGCGAGGCCCCCGTCGTCGTGGACACCATCATCGAGGAGAAGGCGAACGTATGAGCACCACGCCGCAGGTCGGCATCGTCATGGGGTCCGACTCCGACTGGCCCGTGATGCGGGCGGCCTCCGAGGCGCTGGGAGAGTTCGGCGTCCCGGTCGAGGTCGACGTCGTCTCCGCGCACCGCATGCCCACCGAGATGATCGACTACGGGCGCCAGGCCGCGGGCCGCGGGCTGCGCGTGATCATCGCGGGCGCGGGCGGTGCGGCGCACCTGCCCGGCATGCTCGCGTCCGTCACGCCGCTGCCCGTCATCGGCGTGCCGGTGCCGCTCAAGTACCTCGACGGCATGGACTCCCTGCTGTCCATCGTGCAGATGCCCGCGGGCGTGCCGGTCGCGACCGTGTCGATCGGCGGGGCGCGCAACGCCGGGCTGCTCGCGGCGCGCATCCTCGCCTCGGGTGCGGGCGACGAGGCCGCCGCCCTGCGCGAGCGCATGGAGGCGTTCCAGGAGGAGCTGGGCAAGGCGGCCCACGCCAAGGGCGAGAACCTACGCGCGCAGCTCTGACGCCTGCCCGGGAAGGTCTCGACCGAGAACGACCTGAGGGACCGGATCCGGCGCGGATCGGTCCCTCAGGTCGTTCTCGGTGCGGACCCGGGCTACAGACCCGGGAAGCCGCCGACCTTCTCGCCGGGCTGGAACTCGCCGTCGCGGATCTTGGCCCAGAAGTCGCCGGTCTGCGTGTCGTCGAGCAGGACGGCGGACGCGCCCGCCGGCGTGCGGTAGTTGATCGTCGCGATCGGCGGGGTACCGGTCACGCCGTCGTCGCCGTTCGCGGTGCGGAACGCCAGGCCGAGCCGCGCCACGTCGATGATCCCCGTATCGGTGTCGGTCACGACGGCCGCGAGGCCCGCGTCCGCGAGCGACACCTGGTTCGCGGGGTTGAGCAGCACGCCCGGGTCGGCGACCTTCTTGCCGATCTGCGCGATGACCTGCTGCTGGCGCTCGCCGCGGCCGATGTCGCCGGTCGGGTCGGCGTAGCGCATGCGGGAGAAGGCGAGCGCGGTCTTGCCGTCCGCGACGTGGCAGCCCTTCTTCCAGTCGAGCTTCGACTTCGGGTCGTGCACGTCGTAGTCGAGGCACAGGCGCACGCCGCCGACGGCGTCCACGACGCCGGAGACACCGCCGAAGCCGACCTCGACGTAGTGGTCGACGGTCAGGCCGCTGAGCTGCTCGACCGTCTGCACCAGCAGCGGCGCACCGCCGTAGGAGTAGGCGGCGTTGATCTTGTTGCCGCCGACGCCCGGGATCTCCGCGTACGTGTCGCGAGGGATCGAGATGAGCGCGACCGGTCCGGACCGCGGCTTGTGCAGCAGGATGATCGTGTCGGTGCGGGCACCGGACGTCGAGTCGTTGATGCCGCCGCTGCCGCGCGCGTCGGAGCCCGCGAGCAGGTAGGTGGTGCCCGGCGTCCCCGAGGCGCCGGACAGCGCCTCGACGTGCTGGATCTTGCCGTTGGCCCAGATCAGCAGGCCGACCGGCCAGGCGAGCACCGCCACGAGCACGAGCACCGCGATGACACCGGCCACACGGCCCTTGCGGATGCGGATGTTCCCGCCCAGGAGGCAGTGGATCTCGCCCGGCTCGACCACCAGGTCGATGTGGTCGTTCGCGACGAGCGCGCCGAAGCGCTTGGTGATACCGCGCAGCTCGAGCCGCATGGGGTTCCTTCCCGAGATGGG
>NZ_JABEMG010000195.1 GCF_013004695.1 Promicromonospora citrea | reverse complement strand
CTGGCGCTGCGACGAGTGCGGCTGGACGGGCCTGCGGTCCGTGCGCGTCGGCTCGGCCCGCACGGCCGAGGAGCTCGGACGCGCGTTCACCGGCGTCCCGGTGCGCCTGTCCTCGGCGTCCGCCCCCGGCGGCGTGCTCGACGCCGTCCCCGCCACGCCCGCCCTCGTCGTCGCCACCCCGGGCGCCGAGCCCGTGGCCGCATGGGGGTACGCGACCGCGCTCCTGCTCGACGCCGCCGTGACGACCGGCGGCACCGGCCTCGCCGCGGGGACGGAGGCCGTGCACCGCTGGCTCGCCGCCGCGTCCCTCGTGCGCACCGACGGTCAGGTCCTGCTCGTCGGCGACGGCGCCCCCGCACCCACCCAGGCCCTCGTCCGCTGGGACCCGGGCGGCTTCGCGGCCCGAGAGCTCGACGAGCGCGCCGAGCTCCACCTGCCGCCCGCCGTCCGCGTCGCCGCCGTGACGGGGGACAGGGCGGCCGTCGAGGCGGTCGTCGCACGCGTCGGCCTCCGGGAGGACGACGGCAGCGGCACCGGCGTGCTCGGACCCGTCGAGACCGATCCCGTCGGCCCGGGCGGCCCCGCAGCAGCCGTGCAGGCCCTCGACGCCCCCGTGCGCACCGTCCTGCGCGTCCCGCTCGCCCAGGGCGACGAGCTCGCCCGCCGGCTCAAGGCCAGCCTCGCCGTGCGCTCCGCACGCCGCGAGGGCGGCACCGTCCGCGTCCAGCTCGACCCGAAGGAGATGCTGTGAGCACCACGTGCACAGACGCCACCACCATCGACACCACCATCGACACCACCATCGACACCACCATCGACACCGTCGTCTACGACTTCGGCAACGTGCTCATCGGCTGGGACCCCTACGGCCCCTACGCCGGCCGCCCCCGCGCCGACGTCGAGGCCTTCTTCGCCGCCGTCGACTTCGACGCCGTCAACCACGCCGCCGACGCCGGCACCCCCTACGCCGTCCTCCTCGACCGCATCGCCCGTACCCACCCGGACCACGTCGACGACCTGCGCCACTACGTCGACCACTACGACAAGTCCCTCACCGGCCCCGTCGACGGCTCCGCCGAGCTCGTCCACGAGCTCAAGGACCTCGGCCTGCGCCTGTACGGCCTCACCAACTGGCAGGCCGAGACCTTCTACGCCGCCGAGCCCGCCGCGCCCGCCATCGGCCTCATGGACGACGTCATCGTCTCCGGCCGCGAGGGCATGGCCAAGCCCGACCGCCGCATGTTCGAGCTCGTCGTCGAACGCTTCGGCGTCGACCCCGCCCGCGCCGTCTTCGTCGACGACAAGCCCGTCAACGTCGACGCCGCCCGCGGCGTCGGCTTCCACGGCATCGTCTTCACCGACACCCCCGCCCTGCGCCAGGAGCTGCGCACCCTCGGCCTGCCCGTCACCTGAGCCCCACCCACAGCGGACACCTAGACTGACCCGGTGCGTCTTCTCTTCGCCGGAACCCCCGAACCAGCCCTCGCCTCGCTCGACGCCCTGATCGGCTCCCGCCACGAGGTCGTGGCCGTGCTGACCCGCGCCGACGCGCCGTCCGGCCGCGGCCGCAAGCTCACCCCCAGCCCCGTCCGCGCCCGCGCCGAGGAAGCCGGCATCCCCGTCCTCACCGACACCCCCCGGGGCGAGGAGTTCCTGACCCGCCTGCGCGACCTCGACCTCGACGTCGCCCCCGTCGTCGCCTACGGGCACCTCCTGCGCCCCGAGGTCCTCGCCGTCCCCCGCCACGGCTGGGTCAACCTGCACTTCTCCGTCCTGCCCGCCTGGCGCGGCGCCGCCCCCGTCCAGCGCGCCCTCATCGCCGGCGACGAGGTCACCGGAGCCACCACCTTCCTCCTCGACGAGGGCATGGACACCGGACCCGTGCTCGGCACCACCACCGAGACCATCCGCCCCACCGACACCTCCGGAGACCTCCTGCAGCGCCTCGCCCTCTCCGGCGCCCAGCTCCTCGTCGCCACCCTCGACGCCCTCGAGGACGGCACCCTCCAGCCCCAGCCCCAACCCGCCGACGGCGTCTCCGTCGCCCCCAAGCTCACCACCGACGACGCCCGCATCACCTGGACCGACCCGGCGCTCGCGGTCGACCGGCTCGTGCGCGGCTGCACGCCCGCGCCCGGTGCGTGGACGGTGCTGCCCGACGGGTCGCGCCTCGGTGTGGGACCGGTGACGCCGCGCGCCGACGTCGTCGACCTGCGACCCGGCGAGGTGCGCGCCCTCAAGCGCGAGGTGCTGGTCGGCACGGCCACGCACGCCGTCGCGCTGGGGGAGGTGCGGCCCGTGGGCAAGAAGGCCATGCCCGCGCCCGACTGGGCGCGGGGCGCGGGCCGCGCCCTGGTCGAGGCGGGCCTCGTGCTCGGCGCGGCGGAGGTCTCCGCATGAGCGCCTACGACGGGGGCCGCGGCGGGTCCGGCGCGCCCGGTAACCGGGACCGGCGCGACGAGCGCGGGGACGGGCGCCGGGACGCCTCGGGCCGGCAGCGCTCCGCCGCGCGGTCCCGGGGAGACCGCACGCGCACGTCCCAGGCCCCGTCGCAGCGGCGCAAGCGCACCGACCCGGCCCGCACGGCCGCGTTCGACGTGCTGCGCGAGGTCGCCGAGTCCGACGCGTACGCCAACCTCGTGCTCCCGCCGCTCCTGCGCGAGCGGCGGATCCGCGGCCGTGACGCGGGCTTCGCGACCGAGCTCGCCTACGGCACGCTCCGCCTGCGCGGCCGGTACGACGCCGTCCTCGCCACGTGCGTGGACCGCCCTCTGACGGGCCTGGACCCCGCCCTGCTCGACGTGCTGCGCCTCGGCGCGCACCAGCTCCTCGGCATGCGCGTGCCGGTGCACGCCGCGGTGTCCGAGACGGTGGCGCTGGCGCGCGACCGCGTGGGCGCGGGGCCCGCGCAGATGGCGAACGCCGTGCTGCGCCGGGTGTCGGAACGGTCCCTCGACGAGTGGCTCGACATCCTGGAGAAGGAGGCGCCGGACCGGCTGGCCGGGCTCGCCGTCACCGCGTCGCACCCGCTGTGGATCGCCCGCGCGCTGCGCGAGGCGCTGGTCGGCAACGGTCGGTCCGCCGACGAGACGGCCGACCTGCTCGCCGCCGACAACGCCGCGCCGCGCGTCACCCTGGTCGGGCGTCCCGGCCTGGTCGAGGCGTCCGACGACGACGTCTGGGGCGACGCCGACCTCGTGGCCGGCCGCTGGGCGCCGACCGCGCTGCGCCTGGAGGGTTCCGACCCGTCGGGCATCCCCGCGGTGCGCTCCGGCGTCGCGGGCGTCCAGGACGAGGGTTCGCAGCTCGTGACGCTCGCGCTGGCGGGGATCGCGCTGGACGACGGCGCGGAGACCGGCGAGCGCTGGCTCGACCTCTGCGCCGGCCCGGGCGGCAAGGCGGCCCTCCTGGCGGCCCTGGCCGCCGAGCGCGGCTCGACCCTCGTCGCCAACGAGGTCGCCCCGCACCGCGCCCGGCTGGTGCGCGGGGCGCTGGCCGCCGTGCCCGACGGCGTGGTCGAGGAGGTGCGCACCGGCGACGGCCGCGAGGTCGGGGCGCAGGAGCCCGGGGCGTACGACCGCGTGCTCGTCGACGCGCCGTGCACCGGCCTGGGCGCCCTGCGGCGCCGGCCCGAGAGCCGGTGGCGGCGGACGCCGTCCGACCTCGCCGCGCTGACCGGGCTCCAGCGCGAGCTGCTCACGAGCGCGCTGGACGCGGTCCGGCCCGGGGGAGTGGTGGCCTACGTGACGTGCTCGCCGCACCTCGCCGAGACCCACCTCGTGGTCGACGACGTGCTGCGGCGCCGTGACGACGTCGAGCGTCTGGACACCCCGGCCGCGGTGCGCGCGGCGGTGCGCCCGGGCGCGGACATCCCGCTCGCGGACCGCACCGACGTGCAGCTCTGGCCGCACGTGCACGGCACCGACGCGATGCACCTGACGCTGCTGCGGCGGCGGGGGTAGGGACGGCGCGGGCAGTGGCGGCGGCGGCAGGGACGGCGGCCACGGCGGCGAGCGCGGCGAACAGGCCCGTGGCGATCCAGGTCCCCGAGCGCCAGGCGCTGTCGTCGTACACCTCGGCGTTGCCCGGCCTCGCCGGGTCGTAGACGACCTCGACCACGTCTCCCTCGAGGTAGACCTCGTCCGTCGCCGTGACGACGGTCGACCGCGGCGTCCCGTCGGGAGGGGTGAAGGACACGTCGAGCCATCCCTCGCCCGAGGTCCAGTCGCTCCGCTCCACGGTCGCCGGGGCGAGGGCACCGGACTCGCGCAGGACGGCGTCGTCGTCGACGACGTCTGCGGCCGCCAGGCCGGCGATGGTCGCGACGAGCAGCGGGGCGGCGACCAGCAGGAGCGCCACCTGGGCCGTCTCGAGCTGGGCGAGGACGCCCCCGGGTGAACGTCCCGGGCTGCCTCGTCACACCCCCGCCGGTGGCCACACGCCGATGATCACCGACATGACCAGCACCGTCACCAGCTCGTGCGCCAGGTTCAGGGTGGTCAGCGCGGGCGGGCGGCCCTCGAAGGCGTCGTGCGTGATCATGCGCGAGGCCGTGAAGCCGATCCAGAGCAGCACACCCGTGACGACGGCGGCCGTGAGAAAGCTGCCCGCGTAGAACTGCCACGCGATGTAGACGGCGCCAGCGAGCACCCAGGCGGTCAGGAAGCTCACCAGGACGGTCGTGACGATCGGCCAGACGCCTCGCGCCTCGGCGGCCTCGCGGTCGACCCGGGCGAGCCGCATCCAGCGGGTGCCGAACGTCTTCGGGGTGTACCAGAGCGAGCCCACCACGAGGGTGGAGAGCGTGGCCACGATCACGGCCCAGTAGTTCACGTCGGGGATCATCGTCGCTCCCGGTCGGTCGAGCTGTCGGTCGAGCTGTCGGTCGAGGCATGTCTAGGCTGGCATCATGGCAGCACTCATCGCCCCCAGCATCCTCTCGGCCGACTTCGCGAACCTGGAGACGGAGCTCGGCCGGATCGCCGACGCCGACTACGCGCACGTCGACGTCATGGACAACCACTTCGTGCCCAACCTGACGCTGGGGCTGCCGGTCTTCGAGCGCCTCGCCAAGGTCTCGCCGGTGCCGCTGGACGCCCACCTCATGATCGAGAACCCCGACCGGTGGGCGCCGGCGTTCGCGGAGGCGGGAGCGGCGTCGGTCACGTTTCACGCGGAGGCGGCGCAGGCACCCGTCCGCCTCGCCCGGGAGCTGCGCCGGCTGGGCGCCCGGGCCGGTGTGGCGCTGCGCCCCGCGACCCCCGTGGAGCCGTTCCTGGACCTGCTCGCCGAGATCGACATGATCCTGGTGATGACCGTCGAGCCCGGCTTCGGCGGGCAGTCGTTCATCGAGGGCACGCTCCCGAAGATCCGGCGGGCTCGCGAGGCCGTCAGCGAGTCGGGCCTCGACGTCTGGATCCAGGTCGACGGGGGAGTGTCCCGCGACACGATCGAGCGCGCGGCCGACGCCGGGGCGAACGTCTTCGTGGCGGGCTCGGCGGTGTTCGGCGCGCAGGACGTCCCGGGGGAGATCGCGACCCTGCGCGACCTCGCCGGCAGGCACACGCACTGACTCCGTCCCCGCGCACGACCCCGCGCACGTCCCCGCGCACGACCCCGCGCACGGCCCCGCGCACGGCCCCGCGCACGGCCCCGCGCACGAACGTCCGCCGCCATCAGGCGCTCGCGCACGAACGTCCGCCGCCATCAGGCGCTCGCGCATGCTCTCGGCCGGATTTCCAGGCCTGATCGCCTGGTCGCGGCGGACCTTCGCGGGGGCGCATCCATAAAAAGAGTGTGCCAAGCGGGTCGCTGTACCCCGGGTGACCCGGGCGGGCACGCAAGCGACGGAGCAGGGGAGCGGAGCCCGGTGCGACGGAGGACTGCGACGGAGGACTGCGACGGAGGACTGCGACGGAGGACTGCGACGGAGGACTGCGACGGAGGACTGCGACGGAGGACTGCGACGGAGGACTGCGACGGAGGACTGCGACGGAGGACTGCGACGGAG
>NZ_JABEMG010000194.1 GCF_013004695.1 Promicromonospora citrea | reverse complement strand
GGGGGCCGACCCGCAGTCGCCGTCGGCCACGGACCGGCTGCGCCGCGCCTACCGGGCGCGCCTGCTGCGCATCGCCGCGACCGACGTCACCGCACCCGACCCGGGCGCGATCCTGCCCGACGTCGCCGCGGCGCTCGCCGACCTCGCCGCTGCGGCGCTCGAGGCCGCGCTCGCCGTCGCCCGATCCGAGGAGGACGACCACGGCGTGGGCGTGCGCCTCGCCGTCCTCGGTATGGGCAAGACCGGCGGGCGCGAGCTGAACTACATCTCCGACGTCGACGTCGTCTACGTCGCCGAGCCCGCGCTCGGCCCGGACGGCGAGCCGGTCTGCGACGAGGACGACGCGCTGCGCGCGGCCACCCGGCTCGCGACGCGGCTCGCGCAGGTCTGCTCCGGCGCGTCGGCCGAGCCCGCGCTCTGGCAGGTCGACGCCGCCCTGCGGCCGGAGGGCAAGCAGGGGCCGCTCGTGCGGACGCTGGCCAGCCACCTCGCCTACTACGAGCGCTGGGCCGTGACCTGGGAGTTCCAGGCACTGCTCAAGGCCCGGCCGGTCGCGGGCGACCGGGAGCTCGGCGAGGCGTACTGCGCCGCCGTCGGGCCGCTGGTGTGGCAGGCCGTCGAGCGGCCGAACTTCGTCGAGGACGCTCGCGCGATGCGGCGGCGCGTCGAGGACAACGTGCCCGTCGCCGAGGCCGACCGGCAGATCAAGCTCGGCAAGGGCGGCCTGCGCGACGTCGAGTTCACCGTCCAGCTCCTGCAGCTCGTGCACGGTCGCGCCGACGAGACCATCCGCTCCCGCACCACGCTCGAGGCCCTCGCCGCGCTGTCCCGCGGCGGGTACGTCGGGCGCGAGCACGCCCGTCGCATGGAGGAGTGCTACCGGTTCCTGCGGTCGCTCGAGCACCGGATCCAGCTCTTCCGCCTGCGCCGCACCCACCTCATGCCGACGGCCGAGGCCGACCTGCGCCGCCTCGCCCGCGGGCTCGGCCAGGGCGGCGCCGACGACCTCGTCAAGACCTGGCGCACCGTCCGGCGGGAGGTCCGCGACCTGCACGAGGCCGTCTACTACCGGCCGCTGCTGCCCGCCACGGCGCTGCTGTCCACCGGCGAGGCGTCGCTCGCGCCGCGCGCCGCCGTCGCGCGGTTCGCCGCGATCGGCTACCGCGACCCCGAGGGCGCCATGCGGCACGTGCAGGCCCTGACCGACGGCGTCTCGCGCCGCGCCGCCATCCAGCGTCAGCTCCTGCCCGTGCTGCTCGGCTGGTTCGCCGAGGGCGCCGACCCCGACGAGGGCCTGCTCGCGTTCCGCAAGCTCTCCGACACCCTGGGCTCGACCCACTGGTACCTGCGGCTCCTGCGCGACTCCGCCGAGGCGGCCTCGCGCCTGGCCCAGGTGCTGTCCTCGTCGCGGTACCTCGCCGACGCGATCGGCCGCTCGCCGGAGTCGGTGCGCTGGCTCGCCGAGTCCGAGTCGCTCGCGCCCCGCGGCGTGCGGCGGCTCGCTGCGGAGGCCGACGCGCTGCTCGGCCGGGCCCAGGAGGTCGAGAGCGCGACCGTCGCACTGCGCGCGCTGCGGCGCCGCGAGCTGGCCCGCACCGGCGTCGCCGAGGTGCTCGGCGAGCTGGGCCCCGTCGAGGCCGCACGCGCCGTCTCCGACGCCGCCGACGTCGTGCTCGCGGGCGGGCTGCGCATCGCCGAGCACGAGGCCCGGGGCGACCGGGGCATCGCGCGCGGGGAGGAGCCGGCGCGCCTGCTCGTCGTCGCGATGGGACGCCTCGGTGGACAGGAGATGGGGTACGGCTCCGACGCCGACGTCATGTTCGTGTACGAGGCGGTCGACGGCGCGCCCGACAAGGAGGCCAACGACTACGCCCTCGCCGTGGCCAAGAACCTGCGGCGCATCCTGACGTCCGTCGGCCCCGAGCCCGGCCTGCCCGTCGACGCCGACCTGCGGCCCGAGGGGCGCAACGGCCCGCTCGTGCGGTCCTTCGAGTCCTACGTCGAGTACTACGACCGCTGGTCCTCGCCCTGGGAGGCGCAGGCGCTGCTGCGGGCTCGCGCGCTGTCCGGCACCCTGAGCGTCGTCGCGGCGGGCGGACCGGACGAGGGAGCCGTGGAGGCGTCCCTCTCGCGCGACGCCGACGCGACCGCGGGGTCGGGGGCGGACCTCGACCTCGGCCCGGGCGCCGCGGGCGGCCGCTCGCTCGGCGCACGGTTCACCCGGCTCATCGACCCGCTGCGCTACCCCGAGGGCGGCCTCGACGCCGCCGTGCTGCGCGAGGTGCGCCGCATCAAGGCGCGCGTCGAGTCCGAGCGGCTGCCCCGCGGCGCCGACCCCGCCCGGCACCTCAAGCTCGGCCGCGGCGGCGTCGCCGACGTCGAGTGGACCGTCCAGCTGCTGCAGCTCGAGCACGCCCACGAGGTGCCGGGGCTGCGCACCACGGGCACGGTCGCGGCCCTGGCGGCCGCCCGCGACGCCGGCCTGCTCGACGTCGACGACGCCGACGTGCTGCTCGAGGCCTGGAGCCTGGCCTCCCGGCTCCGCTCCGCGATCGTGCTCTGGTCCGGGCGGACCACCGGCTCGGGCGTCGACCTGCTGCCGCACGACAGCCACGCCCTGGCCGGCATCGCGCGCCTGCTCGGCGACGTCGGCACCGGCCCGGAGATGGAGGAGCAGTACCTGCGGGTGTCCCGCCGCGCCCGGACCGTGATGGAGCGGGTGTTCTACGGGGCGGAGTAACTCACCGGGTCGTGTGGGCGCCGCCGTTCACGTGCAGCGTCTGCCCCGTGACGTGCGCCGCCCCGGGGGAGGCCAGGTAGGCGACCAGCGCGGCGACGTCCTCCGGCACGCCCGCCCTCCGGTCGTGCGTCGCCGCGACGAGGCGCTCGCGGCGCTCGTCGCTCACGCCGCCGGGGAAGAAGCCGGTCTCGTCGATGAACCCCGGCGACACGCAGTTGGCGGTGATGCCGCGTGGCCCGACCTCGGCCGACAGGCCCGCCGTCCACGCCTGCACGGCGGCCTTCGCGGCGCCGTAGGAGAAGCCGGCGTACTCCGCGGCGATGGACCCGACGGTGACGATCCGTCCGCCGCGCGGCATCGTCGGCAGGAGCGCGGTGACGGGCAGGACGGTGCCGAGCAGGTTCGCGTCGAGGTTGGCCCGCCAGCCGGCCGCGAGCGCGTCGAGGTCGCCGTCGGGCGCCTCACGGGTGAGGTCGGTGTTGCCGCCCGCGAGCGCGACGACGACGTCCGCCGGCCGGCCGAGCGCGTCCGGCAGGCCGGCGACGGCGGCCGGGTCGGCGACGTCGAGGCACAGGGGGCGTGCGCCGGTGTCGGCGGCGGCGGCCTCGAGGCGGTCCGTGGTGCGCCCGGTGACGACGACGTCGTCCCCTGCCGTGACGAAGGTGCGCGCGACGGCGCGGCCGATGCCGCCCGAACCGCCGGTGACGAGGACCAGCCGTGGCATGATAGCTCCCTAGGTTTAGGTCTAAACGTTGAGGCCTCAACATAACGGAGGACCGGATGGACGACTACCCCCTCGACGGGACGGCCGCGCTGCCGCCCGCCGACATCGCCGCCGCGTGGGAGCGTGAGCTGCCCGGTGTGCCGACGTCGTCGATCGGCGTGCTCACTCCGTTGTGGCGCGCCGCCAAGACGCTCGCGGAGGAGCGGCGCCGCACGCTCGCCCGCCTCGGGCTCGACGCCGCGACGCTCGACCTGCTGTCCACGCTGCGCCGGTCCGGCCCGCCGTACACGCTGACCACGCGGCAGCTCGCCGCGCAGACGCTCGTGACCGCGGGCGCGATCTCGCAGCGCGTGGCCCGCGCCGAACGGGACGGGCTCGTGGTGCGGCAGGCGTCGACGGCGTCGCGGCGCGCGGTCGCCGTGGTGCTGACCGACGCCGGGCACGCACGCGTCGGGACGGCGGTCCGCGCGCTGCTCGAGCACGAGGAGGCGCTGGTCGCCGCGCTCGACCCGGTCGAGCGCGAGGCGCTGGGCGCGCTGCTCGCGCGGCTGGGGACGGCGGCGGGCTGAGGCCTCGGCACGAAAAGCGTTGTCCTCGGCCGTGGACCGGGAGCAGGGTGGGCGGACCCGAGAGATTGGACGACCGATGACAGCTGTCACGCCCCGTGCCCTGACCCGCCTGACCACGGACGTGACTGCCTTTGTCGTACCTCAACCTCGGGATCGTCGCCCACGTCGACGCCGGTAAGACCAGCCTGACCGAGCGCCTGCTGCACCACGCGGGCGTGACCGACCGCCTCGGCTCCGTCGACGGCGGCGACACCCTCACCGACTCCCTCGCGCTCGAGCGCGAGCGGGGGATCACCATCCGCGCGTCCGTCGCCTCCTTCCCCGCGGGCGACGTGACGGTCACCGTGCTCGACACCCCCGGGCACCCCGACTTCATCGCCGAGGTGGACCGCAGCCTCGCCGTGCTCGACGGCGCGGTGCTCGTGCTGTCCGCCGTCGAGGGCGTGCAGGCGCAGACCCTCGCGCTCATGCGCGCGTTGCAGCGCCTGCGGCTGCCGGTGGTCGTGCTCGTCAACAAGATCGACCGGCGCGGCGCACGGCCGCAGGCGGTGGTCGACGCGGTCGCCCGCCGCCTCAGCCCGGACGTGCTGCCCGTGCAGCGCGTGCTGGACCCGGGGACGCCGTCCGCCCGGGTGGAGGCACTGCCCGACGACGGCGCGCGCACCTGGCTCGCCGGCGAGTCGCGCCGCGGGAGGGCGTACCCGGTGCTGTTCGGGTCGGCCGTGACCGGGGCAGGGATCCCGGAGCTCGTGACGGCGCTGGGGGAGTTCCTGCCGGTCGCCTCGGAGGGGCCTGACGCGCCGTCCGGCGTCGTGTTCGCGATCGACCGGGAGGACGGGCGCAAGCGGGTGTTCGTGCGGATGCGGTCGGGCACGCTGCGGGTGCGCGACCGCATCGACCTCGGGCACGGCCGCGCCGAGCGGGTCACGGGCCTGCGGGTCGCCCACCGGGGCGCCCTCGAGCCGCGCGCGACGGCGCACGCCGGGGAGATCGCCGTCGTGCAGGGTCTGGCGACGGCGCGGGTCGGCGACGTCGTCGGGCTGCGCCTGCCCGGGGACGAGCGGTCGATCCAGTTCCCGCCGCCGTCCTACGAGACGGTGGTCGACGCCGCGCCCGGCGAGCGCACCCGGCTGTACGCCGCGCTGTCCGAGCTCGCGGAGCAGGACCCGCTGATCCGCGTGCGCCGGCGCGACGAGGTGATCACGGTGTCGCTCTACGGCGAGGTGCAGCGCGAGGTGCTCGCACGACGAGGAGGACGGCGACCGCCTCAAGGCCATCGCGTTCCCGCCGCGATCCTGCTCCGGGAGCACGGCGTCGAGGCCCGGTTCGGCGAGGTCCGCACCGCGCGCACCGAGCGGCTGACCGGCGCCGGGCACGCGCTGGAGGTCATGAAGCAGGACGGCAACGAGTACCTGGCGACGATCGGCCTGCGGGTCGAGCCCGCGCCGCCGGGCTCGGGCGTGACGTTCGAGCTCGAGTGCGAGGGCGGGTCGATGCCGCCGGCGTTCTTCGACGCGACGGAGGACACCGTGCGCCGCGAGCTGGCCCGCGGCCCGCTGCGGTACCCCGTGCCCGACGCCCGCGTGGTCATGACCCACTCCGGGTACGCGCCGCGGCAGAGCCACATGCACCAGAAGTTCAACAAGGCGATGTCCAGCACGGGCGCCGACTTCCGGGGCCTCACGCCCCGCGTCCTCGCCACGGCGCTGCGCCGCGCCGGGACGGTCGTGTGCGCGCCGGTGCACCGGTTCGTCGTCGAGCTGCCGGACGATGCCGTCGGTGCGGTGGCGTCGCTGGTCGGCCGGCTGGGCGGGGTACCGTTCGGCGCGCGGCCCGCGACGTCCGGCATCGCGGTGCTGGAGGGCGAGATCCCCGCGGCGAACGTAATCGCGCTGCAGCGCGAGCTGCCCGGTCTGACCCGCGGCGAGGGCATGTGCCGCACGGAGCACGCCCGCTTCGACCCGGTGCGGGAGGCGGCGGGGGTGTGACGGGGGTGTGACG
>NZ_JABEMG010000193.1 GCF_013004695.1 Promicromonospora citrea | reverse complement strand
CGCCGTCGTCGCCTGCCCGGCGCCCCGCGACGCTCACCCGCGCACCCGCCGCACCACGGCGCGCCCGAGGCGGTAGGCGACCACGCCGGCCAGCACCCACGGCCCGACGACGAGCACGGGGTCGAGCACCTGGTGCCGCACGTCGGTGCGCCCGGACCGCGAGCGCACCGGGCCGAGCCCCGGCTCGGCGAGGACGCCGGACTCGGTCACCGGGTCGTCGGGCCGCCGGGTCGCGAACGACGCCAGGTGCGACTCGACGGCGTCGACCCGGTCGGCCGCGATGAGCAGCAGCCAGTGCGCGGCCCGCGCCTCGCTGAACCGCCGGTAGGCGTACCGCCGCACGACGCCCGACAGACCCTTGAGCGGCACGGAGGTGCCGAAGACGGGGGTCAGCCGGGCATGCTCGATCGACCGCTCGCGCGGCTGGTGCTCGGGCTGCTGCTCGGGCAGCTCCCAGTGCGCCCCCGTGTCGAGACCGCGCACCTCGCGCGGGACGGCGGGACGGTCGGCCGGGTCGAGGTCTGCGCCCCAGCCGGGGATGCGGGCGCGCAGCTGCTCGGGGGTCTCCGGCAGCGGCGGCTTGTCGGCGGTGTACGGCACGGTGGTGGCCTCTCGCTCGGTCCGGTGGCGGCAGGACTCACTCCCCGCCCGGCACGACGAGCGGCTTGACGCAGCCGTCGAGCTTGGCGGAGAACATGTGGTACCCCTCGGCGATGTGCTCCAGGGGGATGCGGTGCGTCACGATGTCGTGCGGCGTGAGGTAGCCGCTGCGCATGTGCTCGAACAGGCGGGGCCACTGCCGCTTCACGGGCGCCTGGTTGGCGCGCAGCGTGAGGCCCTTGTTCATGGCGTCGCCGAGCTTCACCGCACTGAAGATGGGGCCGTAGGCGCCCATGACGGACACCGTGCCGCCCTTGCGGACGCCGTCGATCGCCCAGTTCAGCGCGACGGGCGAGCCGCCCTGGAGCTTGAGCTTCGCGCTGGTGACGTGCTGCACGAGGTTGCCGTCCGCCTCGGCGCCGACGGCGTCGATGACCCGGTCGGCGCCCAGCCAGCCGGTCGTGCGCTTGAGCTCGACGACGACGTCCTTGTGCTCGGTGTAGTTCATCGTCTCCGCGTACGCGAACGTGCGGGCCAGCTCGAGCCGTTCCTCGAGCTGGTCGACGACGATCACGCGCCCCGCGCCCATGAGCCACGCCGACCGCGCGGCGAACAGCCCGACGGGGCCGGCCCCCAGCACGACGACGACGTCACCCTCGGCGATGTCGGCGAGCTGCGCGCCGAAGTACCCGGTGGCGAGCGCGTCGGTGCACAGGACGGCGTCCTCCTCGTCCATCCAGTCGGGCACCTTCGCAGGACCGACGTCGGCGAAGGGCACGCGGACGAACTCGGCCTGCCCGCCGTCGTACCCGCCGGTGGTGTGCGAGTAGCCGTAGATGCCGCCCACCGCGGTCGCGTTGGGGTTGACGTTGTGGCAGTTGGAGTACAGCCCGCGGGCGCAGAAGAAGCAGCTCCCGCAGTAGATGTTGAACGGCACCATCACCCGGTCGCCGACGGCGAGGTCCCGCACCGACGGGCCGACCTCGTGCACGACGCCGACGAACTCGTGGCCGAAGGTCGACCCGATGCGCGTGTCGGGCATCATGCCGTGGTACAGGTGCAGGTCGGACCCGCAGATGGCCGCCGTCGTGACCCGCACGATCGCGTCGTTCGGGTGCTCGATGCGCGGCATCGGCTTCTCCTCGACGCGGACCTTGTACGGCCCGCGGTACGTCATCGCCCTCATCGCGCCGTCCCCGTCCGACCGCCCGGCTGCTCGCCGGTGATCTCGCCGGACAGCCGCACGCCCGTGGTGAGCCGGGCCGGGGCGTCCAGGTCCGCGTCGTCGTCCACGCCGACGCCGAGGCGGCCGACGAGCTCGCCGCCCAGCCAGCCCGTCGCGCCCGAGAGCAGGAGGGCGACCAGGCCGAGCACGAACGCGCCCACGCCGGGCACGTCCTCGGACGCACCGCCGCGCAGCACCGCGCTGAGCGCGAACAGCAGCAGCACGACGACGTTGCCGGCGCCGTGCAGCAGCGCGACCCGCTTGGCGCGGGTGCCCTGCGGGATCGCGAGGTAGTCGACCAGGCCGAACACCGACGCGGCCAGGCCTGCGACGACGCCCACCACGATCATGAGGTAGGCCGCGAACGCGAGGCGCGCGTCGTCGGTCACGAGCCCGACCACGTCGAAGGCGACGGCGAGGGCGAGGATGCCGAGCGGCAGGATGACCAGCTGCTGGTGCACGGCGTGCCCCGCGGCCTTGGCTCTGCTCTCCATGGGTGACCTCCCGGTCGGTGGGAAAAGCTCGGGGACGATCAGTGGGGCCCGACGGCGCGCGCCCGGTCGACGGCCTCCGCGACGCCGCCGGACCAGGGGTCCCCGTGGCCGGGCAGCAGCAGCGTGGACCCGGTGTCGTAGGCGACGAGCCGGTCGAGCGAGACGAGCGCCTTGGCGCTGTCGGCGGTCGCGGCGCCCGCGACGATCTGCGGGCCCCTGCGTCCGGTGTAGGGGTCGAGCGTGACGAGCGCGTCCCCGGTGAGCAGGACGTCGCGGTCGGGCAGGTGCAGGGCGCAGTGCCCGAACGTGTGGCCCGGGGTGAAGACCACCCGCGGGCTGCCGGGGACGGGCAGCGTCTCGCCCGGCGTCATGCGGCGCAGCCCGTCGACGCCGCGCACGCGCAGCGCACCGGCTGCCGTCATGGCGCCGAGCACCCGCAGGGCCGCCGGGTGGCGCAGGGGGTAGACGGCCCGGACGTTCTCGTGCGCGTACCGGTAGGGGTGGGCCGCGATGTGGAAGTCCTCCTCGTGCAGCCAGATCGGCACGCCCAGGCGTTCCTGGAACGCCGCGGCCGACCCGGTGTGGTCGAAGTGCGCGTGGGTGAGCACCACGGCGGCGACGTCGTCGGGCGTGCGCCCGAGGCTGCGCACCGCCTCGCCGATCAGCCGCCAGGAGGCGGGCAGGCCCGTGTCGACCACGAGGACCCTGCCCGCCTCCTGCACGAGGTAGACGTTGACGTACGCGTGCTCGATGCGGTGCACGCCTGCGGCGACCTCGACCGGTGTCATGCGAGTCGTCACTCCTTCTTGAGCGCGTCCTGCGCGACGCCGAGGGCCTTCTCGACCGCCTCCGGGTTGCCGGTGGTGCCGTGGAACCGCACGTCGGGATTGGTGGGCGGCGGTGCCGGCACGCCCGCGGGCGGCTCGGCGACGTACTCGAACTCGCCCTTGCCGTCGGGGGTCGGGCCGCTGGCCCAGGACCCCTCTGCGGCGGCCTGGCCGTCCGAGAAGTTGATGTACTGGTAGGACACGGCGCGCTCCTCCTTGCCGAGCGGGAACGTGCTGGGGACCGGCAGGTCCTCGACGCCCTCCTCGCGCAGCTCCTGCGCCGCCGCGATCCACTGGTTCTGGTGCATGGTGTCCCGGGCGAGGAGGAAGGACAGCAGGTCCCGCACCCCCGGGTCGTCGGTCATGTGGTAGAGCCGCGCGACCTGCACGCGCCCCTGCATCTCGGCGTTCGCGTTGGCCGTGAAGTCGGCCAGCATGTTGCCGCTGGCGGTCACGTACCCGGCGTTCCACGGGTTGCCGTTCGAGTCGACGGGCCGTGCGCCCGCCCCGGAGACGATCGCCTGCTGCGGGTCGGTCCCGCCGATGATCGCCGCGACGGTCGGGTCGTTCTGCATCGCACCCTCGGTGACCCCGAGCGGTGCGTCCTCGAGCAGCTGGGCGATCATCGTCGCCAGCATCTCGACGTGGCCCATCTCCTCGGCCCCGATCCCGTACAGCAGGTCGCGGTACTTGCCGGGCATGTGCGCGTTCCACGACTGGAACCCGTACTGCATGGCCACGGTGATCTCGCCGTACTGCCCGCCGAGCACCTCCTGCAGCTTGCGGGCGTAGACCGCGTCAGGCCGCTCGGGCTTGACCGTGTGCTGCAGCTCCTGGCGATGGAAGAACATGGTGCGGCTCCTCGGTTCACGGATCTGGCGTGCGCCGCAGGTCCCGCCCCGACCCTGCGGCACGTCCACCGTCACCGGCCCCGAGCCCACTCGCATCTGTATGCGGGTTCATGCGCCTCACCGAGGAGAGGCGCCCCGCTCCGGGTCAGCGCGCCGTGCGGCGCGGCCCGGACCACGACAGCATCGCGGCGATGTCCCGCGCGGTCGTCTCCGGTTCGGCGGCCACCTCGACGACGCGCTGCGCGAGCACGCGCACCGCCACGTTCGTCTGGTTGGAGGTGGCGCGCAGGTGCTCGAACGCCGTGTCCGGGTCCGTGTGCAGGGCGAAGGCGATGATGCCCTTGGCCTGCTCGATGGGCGCGCGCGTCGCCGCTGCCGCCCTGATCGATGCCGAGGCGGACTCGCTGGCCTGCACCTCGATGCCCGCTGTGATGTCGATGAAGAAGCCGACCAGCTCGGTCACCTGACCGGTGTCGGGGTCGCGCCGGCCCTCGCCGACGACCGTGAGGGTCCGCTGGCGCCCGTGGGCGTCCATGATGCGGTGCAGGCTGCTGAACGGCTCACCGGTCAGGGCAGCGTGCTGCAGGACCTGCGAGACGCGGGCCCTGTCCTGGGGGTGCTTGTGCGCCAGCACGAGCGCCGTCGTCGGGACGATGTCACCCGGTTCGAAGCCGTGGATACGGTAGGCCTCGTCGGACCACCACCAGACCTGGTTCCCCAGGTCGACCTTGTACCGGCCGACGACGTGGGTGGTACCGAGCGCCAAAGCGCGCTCGATCTCCATGGGTTCTGTCATGTGCAGCCTTCCGTGCGCTGTAGCTCGTGCGCCTTTGAGCCGCGTCCTGACTCCCGGTCAACGGTACAGGTGAATCAGTCAGAATGGAAAACGAAAACCAAAACGGTAAAGGTAAAACAAGTCTTTTGCGTTTCGGATCGTGAAAATCAGGTCAGATCGTCGTGCGCGCCGTCGACCCAGGTCGCGTGGCGCTCCGCGGAACGCCGCACCGCGTCCCGCGCGCCGGCGGGGACGGTCGCCCGGAAGTTGCTGTACAGCCGGTCGAACGCGAACCGGCCGACGTTCTCGGCGATCCGCCGCACCACCGTCCCCGACAGCGGGATCAGGTTCGGGTAGGACCGCATGAACGAGACCGACGTGCGGTCCGGGTTGGCGAAGATCGTGTCGCCCGAGAGCAGCACGCCCCGGCCCTCCGCGCCCGGCGCCCAGTGCGCGACCACCGAGCCCGGGAAGTGCCCGCCGGGCTGGGTCAAGGTCACGCCCGGCAGCACCTCGCGGTCGCCCGACCACGTCTCGATCGCGTCGTCGGTGCGGGCGAGCCACCCGGCGTCGGCCTCCGAGACCAGGATCGGGACCCCGCCCAGGCGGCGGCTCCACTCGACCTGCACGCCGTACATGTGCGGGTGGCTCGCCACGATGTACGCCAGCCCGCCCAGCTCGCGCACGAGGTCCAGCGCCGCGTCGTCGAGGAAGCCGGGCACGTCGAACATGAGGTTGCCCGCGCCGGTCCGCACGATCTTGGCCACCGGTCCGATGCCGACGTCCGGGACCGCGCCCAGACCGTACAGGTCCGGCTCGATCTCCTCCACGGCGATGCCGTGCCCCTGCGCGGCCAGCTCGCCGAGGGTGGTCCAGCGCTGCCCGTCGGCGGGCACGAGCTCGCGCTCGTCGGCGCACAGCGCGCACACCGGCGGGCTCTCCGCGTGCTCCACGCCGCACCGGCTGCAGATCCAGAACGTCATGCCGCTCCCTCTCGTCCTCTCCCCGCGCCCGGGGGCGTCACCGTGCCAGGCGCTCGACCACCGCGCCGTAGAGCCAGGGCGCGCGCACCGCCGCCGGCACGATCGCCCCGCGCGCGGGGCTCGCCGCCCAGGCCAGCAGACCCGTGGTCAGCGCGCGGTAGTCACGCGTCGCCGCACGCCACGCCCGCTCGTACGCCGCCGCGTCGTCCAGGTGCCGCACCGCGGCGTCCGCCTGCGCCAGCCCGACGCGGATGCCCTCGCCCGTCAGGGCGTCGACGTACCCGGACGCGTCGCCGACCAGCCGTACCCG
>NZ_JABEMG010000192.1 GCF_013004695.1 Promicromonospora citrea | reverse complement strand
CCCGCCCGGGGGCGGGAAGGCGCCGGCGGGCGTCTGCTGCGCGGCGGCACCCGCCACCGGCTGCGGCTCGCGCGGCGCCGACGACGGCGCGTCCGGTGGGGCACCCGCCTCGTCGTGCCGGTCGCCGTCCACGCCGAACACCTCGCGGCGCGGCAGCTCGGAGTCGGGCCTGCGGGTCCGGACGGACGACGCGCGGTCCTTCTTCCGGGGAGACTTGCGGTTCGCGCTCCTGCGCGCCCCGATGGCCATGAAGACGCCGAGGATCAGGAGGAAGCCACCGCCCAGGACGCCGGGCCACAGGTACGGCGTGCTGCTCGGCCGGGGCCAGGTCAGCTCGAGGGTCGGGGCCTCGGCGTTCTCGCCCACGCCCGCCGCGAGCAGCACGACACGACCCGGCTCCTCGGTCCAGCGCATCGAGACGGCCGTCTCACCGCTCACCTCGGAGATCCACATGTCCGACCCGGCGGGGTCCGGGCCGCTGGCCGGCGGGGCGGGGGCGTCCGCCTGCTCGCCGGACTCCTCTTCCTCCCCGCCGTCGCCCGTCTCCTGCGTGGCGGGCGTGCCGGGCACGACGCGCAGCGTCTCCCAGGACGACAGGCCGGTCACGGAGTCGTACGGGTCCTCGCCCACCCAGCCGAGCACGTCGACGTCGGTGCCGAGGGCGAGCGTGACCTTCTGTCCCTCCGGCACGGTGGCACGCACGGTCACCTGGTCGTCGACCAGCCCGAGCACACCGGGCTCCGTCACGACCATGGTTCCGTCGCCGCTGGGGGTCGCGGTCGCGACGACGGTGTCGGACTCGCGCAGGACGGTTGCCGTCGCGATCCCGAAGCCGATCCCGCCGAGGCCGGCAAGGATCAGGAGGATCGCCAAGAAGCGTTGCACCACCGATTCCCTTCGGATATTGGGCCTGTGCCCGTTCGATCAGGTGGGTGATCCAGCATAGGGACGGATCGCGAGGCACTGTCCAATGACGGTCGTGCTTGTGCGGTTCGACAGATATTCGACAGGGATGCGGCGGGGATCCTCACTCTTCCTTCACGGACACGCCTCGACCGTCGGCACGCTGGGAGGCCGCGAGAGCCGACGAGAGTATTCCATGCAATCCGTACATTGCATCCGGGAGCGGTGTATCCACATCCGCACAAGACACGTATCCTGGGCGCCGGACGGGCCGTACCGAACGGCGTCCCACAGGGGGGAGCCTGACCCGCGCCTCACCAAGTCCCGACACTGGAGGTCTGCACCGTGTCCGACGAGCGCTCGCTCTTTCCGACTGCCATGCGCGGGTACGACCGCGACCAGGTGCACGCGCACCTGGACCGGCTGAACCACGCCCTCGAAGAGGCACGTCGTCAGGTCGAGGCTTCCGACGCCCGCGCCATGCAGCTCACGCAGGACCTCAACGAGGCCAAGCGCAACCTGCGCGAGACCGAGAAGCCCTCCTACGCCGGTCTCGGCTCCCGCATCGAGCTGCTCCTGCGCTCCGCGGAGGACCAGTCGACCGACATCATCAACCAGGCCAACCAGCAGGCCGCCGACATCATGGCACGCGCCAAGCTGTCCGCGGGCCAGGTGCGCTCGCGCGCCGAGGCCGAGGTCGCCGAGATGCTGGCCAGCGCCCGCCGCGAGGCCGAGGAGATCCGCACGACGACCGCCGCGGAGGCCGAGGGCCACCTGCTCGCCGCCCAGCGCCGCGCCGAGGAGCTGGTGGGCTCCGCCGAGCGCGAGTCCTCCCAGATCGCCAGCGCGATCGCCGCGGAGGAGAGCGAGCGCCGGGCCAGCCTGGAGCGTGAGCTCGGCACCCTGCGCTCGACCGTCGAGCGCGAGACCACGGAGCTGCGCGTCAACACCGAGCGCGAGGCCGCGGAGCTGCGCGCCAAGGTCAACGCGGACACCACCGAGCAGCGCGAGACCGCCGAGCGCGACTCGTCCGCCATGCTCGCCAGCGCCCGTGCCGAGGCCGAGCAGATCCTCTCCGAGGCGCGCCGCCAGGCCGCCGAGGCCGCGAACGCGGTCACGAGCGAGATGGAGGAGCTGCGCGAGCAGGCTCGCGCCGCCCTCGCCCAGGCCGAGCTCGACATCGCCACCCGCAAGGAGGCCGTCGAGAAGGAGCTCGCCGAGCGGCACGAGACCGCGAAGGCCGAGACCGCCAAGCTCGTCGCGACCGCGGAGGAGCACGCGGCGGAGGCGGAGAAGCGTGTCGCCGTCGCGCTCGAGCAGGCCGAGAAGATCCGCTCGGAGTCCGACGTCTACGTCAAGGACCTCGTGGCCGACGCCCGCAAGTCCGCCGACCGCATCGTCGCGGAGGCCCGCGAGTTCGCCGAGCAGACGATCGACGACGCACGTGCCGAGGCCGAGGCCAGCCGGTCCGCCGCGCAGCACCAGCTCGAGGACCTCACGCGCCAGCACGACTCGATCAACTCCTACCTCGACGAGCTGCGCGGCATGCTCGGCGCGTCGGGCGACTCGACGCCCGCGAAGCCGGCGCTGCCGCCCAAGCCCGCGGGTCTCTCGGGCGCGACGCCGGCCCAGCAGGCGCGGTTCGCGGTCGTCGGCGACGGCACCGAGGCCGAGCCCGAGGTGTCCACCGACACGGGCTCGATGCCCGCGTCCATCCCGCCGAGCAACCCCACGCCCGTCCCGGTGGGCAACGCCACCGTCGTGATCCCGTCGGTCAAGGGCACCAAGGCCAGCACGAAGGCTGGCAAGAGCGCGGCCGACGCGTCGTCGTCCGAGTCGTCCGCCTCGGAGAACGAGGACGCCGACGAGCCGGTGGCCGAGAAGGCCGGCGCCTCGAGCTGACCGCTCCACGTTGACGAACGGCGGCCCTCCCCCGAGCGGGGAGGGCCGCCGTTCGTCCGTGCCGGGCTCTGCGCTCTGCCGCCGGCGCCGGCGGTCCGGTCAGTGGTGGGCCACGACCTGGTTGTGCAGGAGCCCGAGGGCCGCCGCGACCGCCTGCGGATCCTCCACCGGGCTCATGTGCCCGACGCCCGGGACGAGCGTGAGCGCGGCGTTGCCCGCCGTGCCGAGCGACGTCCCGGCGGCGGCGCGCACCATGTGCTCGGCCTCGGCGAGCGGCGTCACGGAATCCTCGGCGCCGACGACCACGGCGACCGGCGCGCCGAACCGGTCGAGCACGGCCGTGCGGTCCGGCCGGGCGGCCATCGCGCGCTGCGACCACGCGACGCTCGCCGGCGACTGCGCGCGGATCCACGAGTCCAGGACCGGAAAGAGCTGCCTGCGGTGGTCCGTGGTCGTCGGGCCCACGAGCGCCGCAGGCATGCCGAGCACGGCGTCGACGGTCTGGGTGTCGTCGGCGGCCGCAGCCACGTGCAGGCGCTTGGCCCGGGCCTCCTCGGTGTCCGCCGTGGACTTGGTGCTCACGAGGCCGAGGCCCACCACGAAGCCGGGGTGGCGCTCGGCCAGCGCGAGCGCGACGTACCCGCCCATCGAGTGGCCGACGACGACGGCGTTGCCCTCCCCCTCGGCGACCATCGTGCGGTAGACCCGGTCGGCGGCGTGCTCGATGCTCGGCGGAGCGCCGTCGAGGTCGCTGTGCCCCGCCCCGGGCAGGTCGACGGCGATGGCGCGCAGGCCCGGCGGCAGGTGCTGCGCGCACGCGGCCCACATGCGGTGGTCGAACGGGAAGCCGTGCAGCAGCACCAGCGGCACTCCCCCGCCCTCGTGCAGCGGGAACGTGGCGAGCGGGTCGCGGCTCGCCGCGTGGGTCGGAAGGTGGCTCGGTGAGGTCATCGTCGTCCTCCTGGATCCCTACCTGTCCTTGATATCTGCCATGGTGCGCCCCCGGTGCCCCGTCCGCCCGCTCAGGCGGTCCCGAGCGGACCGTCCCAGTGCGTGGGCAGCGGGAGCGGGTGGCCGGGCACCACGTGCGCGACGATCTCGTCGAGCACGCGCGAGACGGCGGGCTCACCGACCCACAGGTGCTTGGCCCCGTCGACACCGATGACCTCGGCCTGCGGCACGCGCGCGAAGCGACGGCGCGCCTCGTCGGGCCGCAGGTAGTCGTCCAGCTCCGGCACCAGGACGACGAGCGGCTTGCCGAACGCGGCCCAGCGGTCGAGGTCCTCGTCGGTCGCGCGGTGCAGCGGCGGCGAGAGCAGGATCGCGCCCTCGACGCTCGGCTCGGCGCCGTGCTTGAGGACGAGCTCCGTGCCGAACGACCAGCCGACCAGCCACGGCCGGGGCAGCCCCCGAACCTCGGCCAGCTCGATCGCCGCGGCCACGTCGAAGCGCTCGGCGTCGCCCCCGTCGAACGTGCCCTCGCTCGTCCCGCGCGGGGAGGACGTGCCGCGGGTGTTGAACCGCAGCACCGCCAGGTTCGCCAGGGCGGGAAGCCGCCAGGCCGCCTTGCGGTACACGTGCGAGTCCATGAAGCCGCCGTGGGTCGGCAGCGGGTGGAAGGTCAGCAGGCTCGCGGCGGGCTCGCTCTGCTCGGGGAGCGCGAGCTCGCCGACGAGCGTGAGGCCGTCGGCGGTGTGCAGCTCCACGTCCTCCCGCTGGGCGGGCAGGACCGTGAGCGAACGGATCTGGTGGGCACCGGTGGTCGCGTCGGGCGAGTCGTTCGAAGTCATCGGTCCCATTGTGCTCCTCGGGGCCGACGCTCCCGGGTCAGCGGAGGTGGGCGCGGCGCTGCCAGCAGCTCGTGTGCCAGTGTCTGCGGGCGTCCAGGCCGGCGTCGGGGCCGCCGAACCCGTCCGTGCGCCAGGCGACCACGTGCGCGGTGCCCGGCCGGACGTCCTGGCGGCAGGCCGGGCAGACGTACGTCTTGTCGGACGACCGGATGCGCTGCACGACCCACTCCCCGTCGGCCGCCGACTCGCTGCGGCGGCCGCCCGTCGCGCGGTCGACGTCGAGGGGTACGTGCCCGGCGGCGTACGGACGCTTGCTGGAGCGGCGCTTCGACGGCATGGCATCTATTCTTCCGCAGGGCGGAGAGGTCGGCTCGACCCCCGCCCGGAACCTGCTCACCGCCTGAAGGCCTCACTCATCCGAGCCCGCTAGAGTGTGGCGGTCCCCAGCAAGGCGCACACCGACCGAAGGATCATTCGTGAAGCACCGCACCACCGCCGGCCTCGCGGCCGTCGCGCTGGCATCCATCGCGCTCACCGGCTGCGCAAGCGGAGACAACTCCGCGGAGGGCGCGTCCGACGCCAACGTCTGCGAGGTCGAGCCCGCAGCCGAGACCTCGCCCGCGCCCAGCCCGTCGCCCGAGGACGTCAAGGCCGTCGAGGGCATCGAGGTCACCGGCCCCGTCGGCGAGGCCCCGAAGGTCTCCTTCAAGACGCCGCTCGAGGTGAGCAGCCCGTCGTCCCGCGTGGTCGACGAGGGCTCCGGCGACGAGCTGGCCGAGGGCGCGCAGGCGACCATCAACTACGTGGTCCTGGGTGGCAAGGACGC
Organism: Promicromonospora citrea; assembly: GCF_013004695.1. Lineage (GTDB taxonomy): Bacteria > Actinomycetota > Actinomycetes > Actinomycetales > Cellulomonadaceae > Promicromonospora > Promicromonospora citrea. The sequence goes on along the minus strand of NZ_JABEMG010000192.1, from coordinate 685 downwards.
CAAGCAGACCTACTCCACGTGGGAGACCAAGAAGCCCGAGACGTTCACGCTGGGTGACCCGCAGTACGACCTGCTCAACGACCGCCTGATCGGCCAGAAGGTCGGCACGCGCATCGCCATGGCGAGCACCGCGATGGACCAGACGGTCCAGGTGACGGTCGTCGAGGTCGCCGAGGTCAACCAGATCCCGACCCGCGCAGAGGGCACCGCCGTCGAGCCCGAGGCCGGCCTGCCCGCCGTCGAGCTCGCGGACGACGGCCAGCCGACCGTGACCATCCCCGCGGACTACCAGGCCCCGAGCGAGCTCGTGGTGCAGCCGCTGATCGAGGGTGACGGGCCGAAGGTCACCAAGGAGCAGACCGTCACCGTGCAGTACGCGGGCTGCCTGCTCGACGGCACGTCGTTCGACTCCTCGTGGAGCCGCGGCACCCCGACGTCGTTCCCGCTCAACGGTGTGATCCCGGGCTGGACGAACGGCATCGCCGGCCAGAAGGTCGGCAGCCAGGTGCTGCTCGTCGTCCCGGCGGACCAGGCGTACGGCGACCAGGAGAACGGCGCCATCCCGGCCAACTCGACCCTGGTGTTCGTGGTCGACATCCTGGAGGCCAAGGCCGCCTGAGACATCGCGCACGGTGCGCACGCATCGCCGCTGGTCATGACCGAGTCGTGGCGGGTACCCGAGCCG
>NZ_JABEMG010000191.1 GCF_013004695.1 Promicromonospora citrea | reverse complement strand
CCCGGCTCGCCCGCGCCGCGCTCGGCGAGGTGCCGCGCCTCCTCGCGGGCCGTCGGCGTGAACCCGCCCGCGAGCCCGGCGGCGAGCCGGTCCGCCGCGACGGCGAGGTACTCCGCCGGGTGGTGCGGCCGCCGCCCGTGCAGGCCCTCGACGACGAGCACGAGCAGCACCGTGACGACGTACACGATCGCGGCCGTCGGTGCGTAGAAGTAGTCGTTGTCGGAGGTGACGAACTTGCCGACCTCGTCGATGAACAGCCCGAAGCCGAGGCCGCCGACGACCGCGCCGAGCGACCGCGGCACCGGGCCCACGTACGAGAGCAGGAGCATGAGGGCCAGCGCCATGAACAGCCCGCCCCAGAGCACGTGCGCGATGTGCAGCCCGCCGCCGCCGATCTGGGGGTAGCCGGCCGCGGCGAGGTAGGCGCGCGTGGCGAGCACCGTGACGACGCTCGCGACGAGGAACGTCACGAGGTGGCGCACCGCCGCGGTGTCCCGCGGTGCGCCGAGGCGCAGCAGGTGCCCGCGGGCCGCCGGCCCGGCCGTCGGGTGCTGTCGGCTCGTCGGCTGCCCGGTCGTCGGCTGCTCGGCCATGCGGCCCCCTCGTGTCGCCGGTCGCCGGCGGCCCGCCGGCGTCGTCCCTGGCCATCCTCCCGCAGCGGGCAGGTCGGTTCCAGCGACGACGCCGAGGGGTCAGGTGCGGGCCACCGCGATGTTGGTGTTCCCCCGCGCACCGGCCTCGTAGAACATGTACAGCCTGCCGTCCTCCTCGGCGAAGCTCGGCGCGGCGGACCGGGTCGCGACCGGGTCCGTGTACAGCACGCCGAGGTGGTTCTCGCGGTCGAAGCTCGTCCCGACGTCGGCCACGTGGATCGAGCCGGAGCCGCTGTGGTAGACGACGTGCCCGCCGCCGCTGCGCGCCCAGTAGTGGGCGCCCGAGAGCTGACCACCCTCGCCCGCCGCGGGCGTGATCAGCGGCTGCGGCTTGACCTGCCACCCCGAGCCGAGCCGGCTGGACCAGCCGATGAAGATCTTGCGCGTGCCCGCCTGGTTGCCCATGAGCAGCATGATGTGCGTGCCCGCCTGGGTGGGATGCGGGAAGACGCGTGCGTACGACGCCTCGGTCACGTTCGACGGCAGCATCGCGGTGGTCACCACGGTGCCGCCGTAGGTGAACGTGACGCCGTCCTGCGACGTCGCGACACGGGTGGTCGTGTTCTCGCCGTGGAAGAAGAGGTAGATCCGGCCGTCGGCGCCGTTCCACACGGCGTGCGGGCTCGACACGTGGCTCACCGAGTAGTGCGGCGACCAGGTGCGGGGGATGACCGGGTTGCCCGGGTGCTCGCGCCACGGCCCGGCGAGCGAGTCGGCGTAGGCGAGGCAGATCCCGCCGGGCGCGTCGTGCGGTGCGTAGTACATGTACCAGGCGCCCAGCGGGTTCGGGAGGCGGCCCGCGACGTGGCGCACCGAGGGGAAGATGAGCTCGTTGGTCGGGTTGTAGGCGAGCGAGCCCTTGTCGAGGGCCGCGCCGAGCCGGCTGAACGTGGGGAAGCCGGGTACGGCCGCAGCGGCGGACGGGGCGGCGAGGGCCCCGGCGCCGAGACCGCCCAGGGCGGCCGCCGAGCCGAGCACCGCGGCGCCCCGCAGCAGGCTGCGCCGGGTGAGGAGGGGTGGGGCGCCGTCGTCGGGCGCGAGGGTGAACCTGCCGGTCGGGGTCTCGGTCTGCCTGTCGTTCCGCACAGGGGCTCCGCTCCGGCCCGGGCGGCGGTCACGCTCCGGTGCGTGACGGCGGGTCACGCCGGGCCTCTCGTCGTGTCGAGCGTCGGGCCGGGGGCGCCGCGGGGTCAATCAGGATGATAGGAACCATCACCGTCCGGGACGACGTCGCCCGGTGACTATCTCGCCAGGTGACTACCTCGCCAGGTGACTACCTCGGCGGGGTGGGGGTGTCTGCGCAGGTCACGCAACCCCGGGGAGCGCTCGGTGCGTCTGAGGGGCGTGGCGCCGCACCCGCGGCGCGCTCGAACCGGACGGGAGACCCGATGCGCACGAGAGCACGTGCAGCGTCGATCGCGGCAGCGATCGCGCTGGCTGTCACACCAGCAGGCACTGCGGCAGGCACTGCGGCAGGCACGGCGGCAGGCACAGCGGCAGGGGCGGCGGGAGCCGCCGCGGCCGCCGCCCCGCCGGGGCCGGAGGCGTCCGTGACGCTGCTGACCGGCGACGTCGTCATGGTCCGCACGCTGGCCGACGGCACCGAGCGGGCCACGGTGCGGCCCGGCCCGGGCCGTGAGCACATGACCTTCTTCCAGCAGCGGCAGGGCGACCACCTGTACGTGGTGCCGCGCGACGTCGCGCAGCTCGTGCCGGGGCGCCTCGACCGCGCGCTGTTCGACGTGACGGGCCTGGTCGAGGCCGGGTACGACGACGCGTCCCGTGACTCGCTGCCCGTCATCGTGCAGACCGTCGCGGCGGCCGACGGTGCGCCCGGCACCCGGGCCGCGGCACCGGCCCGGCAGGACTGGGCCGCGTCGGGCGTCACGCCGGACCGGACGCTCGAGTCGGTGGGCGCCGTCGCCGACGCGCTGCCGAAGGGGCGCGCCTCGGCGCTGCTCGACGCGCTCGCCCCCGCGGACGGGTCCGCCGCACGCGCCGCGGCGGCCGGTGCCGTCGGGCGGGTCTGGCTGGACCGGCCGGTGCACGCCGCCGACGCCGACTCGATGCCCCAGATCGGCGCACCCGAGGCGTGGGAGAACGGGCTGACCGGCGAGGGCGTGACGGTCGCGGTGCTCGACACCGGCATCGACGTGACGCATCCGGACCTCGACGACGCCGTCGTCGGCGAGCAGGACTTCACGGGCGAGGGCGACGTCGTCGACGGCGACGGGCACGGCACGCACGTCGCGTCGATCCTCGCCGGGTCGGGCGAGGCGTCCGACGGCGTCAACCAGGGCGTCGCGCCCGACGTCGACCTGCTCGTCGGGCGCGTGCTCGACGACGAGGGCTTCGGCACCCTGTCTGGCGTCATCGAGGGCATGGAGTGGGCGGCGGAGCAGGGCGCCGACGTCGTGAACCTGTCCCTCGGCTCGACGTTCTTCGACGTGCCCGCGCCGGACGCCGTCGCCGTCGAGGAGCTGACCGCCCGGTACGGCACGCTGTTCGTCGTCGCGGCGGGCAACGACGGCGACCTCGGCGACGGCTGGGTGAGCTCGCCGGGCATCGCGGCGTCGGCGCTCACGGTCGGCGCCGTCGACGACGACGACACCGTCACCTGGTACTCGAGCCGGGGCGGCGGCGCGGAGGCGCAGCTCAAGCCCGACGTCGTCGCGCCGGGCGACGGCATCGTCGCGGCGCGGGCGGCCGGCACGGGGCTGGGCGACGTCGTCGACGACCTGTACACCGCCCTCGACGGCACCTCCATGGCGACCCCGCACGTCGCGGGTGCCGCCGCGGTGCTCAAGCAGGCCCGGCCCGAGCTCGACGGCCCGGCGCTCAAGGCGGCGCTCATGGCGTCGGCCGAGCCGACGGGCGCCGGCGTCTGGTCCGAGGGAGCGGGCCGGATCACGATCCCCGGTGCCCTCGCGCAGGAGGTCACGGCCACGCCGTCGGTGTCGTTCGGCACGTTCGCGTGGCCGCACGACGGCGAGACCGTCACCGAGCCCGTGACGTACACGAACACCGGCGACGACGCCGTCACGCTCGAGCTGACCAGCGACGTCACCGACTCGGCGGGGGACGCGGCGGACGCGGCGCTCACCCTGTCGGCCGACTCGGTCGTGGTCCCGGCGGGCGGATCCGCGTCCGTCGACGTCACCGTGGTCGACGGCCCGGGCGCCGTGGGCGCCGTGGGCGGCGTGCTGGTCGCGACCGGCACGGACGGCACGACGGTGCGCACGCCCGTCGGCTGGGCGAAGGAGCGCGAGCTGGTGAACCTCACTGTGCGCGCCGTCGACCGCGACGGCGCGCCCGTGCCCGACGACACGTGGGGCGCCGTCGTCAAGGTCGACGCCGACGACGGCGGGTCGTTCGGCGCGGAGCTCCGGTTCGAGGACGGCGTCGCGACGGCTCGCGTGGTGCCCGGCGTCTACAGCCCGGTCGCGTACCACGAGACGCTCGACGAGGACGGCGGCGCCGTGACCGACGCGCTGTTCCTCGGCAGCGGCGAGGTGGACGCGACCGCCGACGCGGAGGTGTACCTCGACGGGACGACGGCGCGCGAGGTCACGACGTCGACGCACCGCCCGGCGAACCTCGCGACCCTGGGCCTGTCCCTCGAGACGGAGGACTCGGCGGAGAACGCGTACGCCGGGATCAACGTGCTGTACGGGCCGGGCACGGAGCTGGCTCTGACTCCGGTGCCCGCGGGCGTGCACGGCGACCTCGACACGATCGTCCAGGCGACCCTGCTGGCGCCGACCACGGGCGACGCGACGGCGTCCTACCGGTACGACCTCGCCCACCACAGCGAGGGCGTCGACGTGCCCGAGCTGCGCGGCGACCGCCGCACGACAGTCGCCGTCGAGACGAGCTACGGCGCGTCGGTGGGGGACACGCACCTCGCCGAGCGCCTGTACTGGGAGCCGGGGACCATCGTCGCCGACGGCGCGACGGAGGCCGTGCCCGTGGGGACACGACGCACCGAGTACGTGACGGCCGGCCCGGGCGACTGGTACCTCCTGTCGGAGATCCAGCAGGACGGTGAGGGTGTGATCCTCGCCGAGGCCCGCACGCGCACCTGGGAGAAGCCGGGCACCGCGCGACAGGGGCTGGCTGCGGGCGCCCTGGCCCCGGGTGTGTACACCACCCTGCCGGTCGAGCACTCGCTCGGAGAGCTCGCGCTCGGCCCCTCGCCCCGGGTCGACGACGACGGCGGGACCCTCTGGGGCGCCGACGTGAACCTGCGTGTGCGCGTCTGGCAGGACGGTGAGCTGATCCACGACGAGGGCGGTGACGCCTACCCCGCCGTGCCGGAGGGCGGGGCCGACTACCGGATGCTCCTGGAGAGCACCCCCGACGACCCGCCCTACCGGCTGGCCACGAGCGTGACCGGCGAGTGGCGGTTCCGCGCCCGGTCCGGGGAGCCCGACGGGGAGCGCCCTCCCCTGCTCGACACGCGGTGGGACGTGCGCGGCCTGACCCCGGCCGGTTCCGCACCGGGCACCACACGCGTGCGCGTCACCGCGGCCCACCAGGACGGCGCGTACGACACGTCCGCCGTCAAGGGCGCCCGCCTGTGGTGGTCCACCGACGACGGCGACACCTGGCACAGCGCCCGTACGACCCGGCTCGGTGCCGGCGTGTACGACGCGACCGTCCGGGCCGGCGCCGGCGCGACCCACGTCTCGCTGAAGGTCGAGGCCTGGGACGCCGCGGGTGGCACGGTGTCCAAGGAGGTGGTCAGGGCGTACGCGGTGCGCTGATTCGCAGCACTCCGGCGGCGAGGTCGTGACGCCTGCTGTCGGTCGGCACATGCTTGTGCCGACCGACAGCCGCCTGCCGACCTGGCTGCCGCCGACCTGGGCCGGCGGGTCGGCAGCACCCGGTGGTCGGTCCCGGCTGCGCCCGCGACGGAGCTCGGCGGTCTCAGCGGGTCACGGTGTCCTGCTGTTCTTCGCGCCCGGGCCCTTGCCGGGGCCTGAGGTCGTGCCCTGGTCGGGCCCGTTCCCCGCCCCCCGTCCAGGCCCCTTGCCCTTGCCGGGTCCCTTGTCCTTGTCCGCACCCGTGCCCTTGCCGGGTCCCTGGCCCTTGTCCGCGCCCTTGCCGTTGCCCGGGCCCTGGCCCTTGTCCTTCGCCGGGCCCTTGCCGTTCGGGTTGTCGGGGTTGCCGGGTGGGCCGCCGCGGGGCGGCTCCGGGGCGGGTGGGGTCTCGGGCTTCGGCGCAGGCGGTGCCGGAGGCGCAGGAGGCGCCGGGGCGGGGGGCTCGGGTGCGGCGGGTTCGGGCTCCGGACGCGGCTCCGGCGCGGCGACCGGCGGGTCCTGGGGGGACGAGGGAGGGGTGACCGTAACCGTCGACGGCGTACGGTCCGCGGGCGTCGCCTGCTCGGGCTCCGCCTTCCGCTGCGGCGTGCTGACGGCAGAGACCGGCTCCGGTGCGCGTCGGGCCGCCTCGTCGAGGTCGACCACCGGCTCCGTGGTCGGCGTGCTCGCGGGGGCGACCGGGGCCGGGGCCGGGGTCGGCGCCCCGGGCCCGTCCGCCGGCGGCGGCGCGGTG
>NZ_JABEMG010000190.1 GCF_013004695.1 Promicromonospora citrea | reverse complement strand
AAAGCGGGCACGTCCCGGGTGACCCGCCGTGGCTGCCCGCGCTCCCGACGCGGGCGACCGCCGCCGACCTGCCTCCGCCCCGACGCCGCGACCGGCGCGGCCTCGTGCTCGCCCTCGGCGACGACCCGGACGGCCGATGCCGCACGACCGTCACCTGGGACCCGGCCGACGGCCACCTCGCGGTGCTCGGCGGAGCCCGGTCAGGACGCACGACGGCACTGGTCACGGCCGCGCTCGCCGCCCTGGACCGCGGCTGGGCGGTGCGCGCCGTCACCCGTGACGCGGCGGGTCTCGCCGCCCTGCGGGACCGTCCGGGCTACCGGGGCAGCCTGCTGCCCGAGGACGCAGCGGCGCTGCCGGGCCTGCTCGCCGGGGAGGGGCAGGGCGCCGTCGCGGCGCGCGCGGACACCGGGAGCCGGGACGGCACCGCGCACCGGACCCTCGTCGTCGTCGACAGCGCCGAGGATCTCGCCGGGGCACTGCCCCAGGCGGCGCTGCGGTCAGGAGCCGTGTTCGCGGTCTCCGCCGGCAGCGCGTCGGTGGGCGGGCTCGCTTCATGGGTCGGTCCGCGGCTCGTGCTGCTCGGCACCGACCGGGCGTCCGACGTCGTGCTCGGGGCGCCCGCGTCGGTCGCGGGGACGGGCGGGCCGCCCGGCCGCTCCGTGTGGTGCGGCCGCGGCGGACCGGTCCTCTGCCAGGTGCTGGAGCCGCGCCTCAGTCCGCCTGGCGGGTCTGCGACGTCGCCGCGACCACCGACGGCGTCATGAGCAGCACGATCACCGCGACGGCGACCGCGAGGGCGAGCCAGCCGCCGGCCAGCGTGAGCCCCGTCGCGCTGCCGACGGCGGCCACCGCGCCGATGACCTGGAAGAGCTGCCAGGTGATGACGGGGCCGCGCCCCCACCGGCGACCGGCCAGAAGTGCGCGCGCGGAGACGGCCAGCACCCAGGCCACACCCAGGAGGAACACAACCAGAAAGAGGCTCACTCCCACAGAAGAGGAACCGCCCGTAAGGAGCTCCCCAAGTAACACCACGGCAAATGCCACGAGGCCCAGGATCTCGGCCACCACGCCGATGACGAGGGCACGGAGAAACGCCGGAACTCCGGGCGCGAAAAAGGCTTCCAGTACGGGCATGACGGACTAGGATACTGGTGAGCGCACTATTCACAATAGTGTGACGGATACCTCACGGTTCACGCCTCAGAAACTTCGCCGTAACCCCTTGTGCGCACCTTCACGAGCGTGTGAACCTAGATGCAGCAAGCCACACACCCTCGAACGCACCCCCCGTCGGTCGCCGCTGGCGCTCAGAGATCGCGAACGATCCTCCACCAGAGCTGCGCGCCCCAGACGCACGACGACGATGCTCCCATCTGGCGAGCCGGACGGCGGGTCGTCCCTTCCAAGGAGTACGTGACCATGGACTGGCGCCACCGCGCAGCATGCCTCGAAGAGGACCCCGAACTGTTCTTCCCGATCGGCAACACGGGCCCCGCCCTGCTGCAGATCGAGGAGGCCAAGGCAGTGTGCCGCCGCTGCGACGTCGTCGACACCTGCCTCAAGTGGGCGATCGAGTCCGGCCAGGACGCCGGCGTCTGGGGCGGCATGAGCGAGGACGAGCGTCGCGCCCTCAAGCGCCGCACCGCGCGCGCCCGCCGGGCGGGCTGACGCTCCCCCACAGCCTTCCCGTGAGCCGCGCCTGAGCAGACCCCCACCGCTCAGGCGCGGCTCACGTCGTTCCCGGGGCATCCGACCGGCACGCCTGCCGGCCGGACACGGCCTCAGGACCGTGCGGCCTCCCCCGCACGGAGCACGAGCTGCAGCTCGACCTGCGTGCCCCCGCCCTCGCGGGCCGACCACTCGATGGTCCCGCCGAGCTCGTTCGTGACGAGCGTCCGCACGATCTGCGTGCCGAGGCCGCTGCCCGGCCCCCGCTCGCCCGCACCGTCCTCGGGGATGCCGACACCGTCGTCGGCCACCACCACGCGCAGGTCGGCGTTGTCCCGCTCGACCACGATCTCGACCGTGCCCGACGTCCGGCCCACGAACCCGTGCTCGACGGCGTTGGTGACCAGCTCCGTCAGCACCAGCGCGAGCGGCGTCGCGTCCTGCGCGGGTACCATGCCGAACGACCCGGTCCGCACCGTCCGCACGGACGTGCCCGCCGAGGCGACGTCGGCCGTCAGCCGCAGGGCGCGCCCCACCATGTCGTCGAGCTCGACCTGCTCGTCGAGGGTCTGCGAGAGGCTCTCGTGCACCAGGGCTATGGTCGACACCCGCCGCATCGCCTCCTCGAGCGCCTCACGTGCGGCCGGCACGTCCATGCGCCGCGCCTGGAGCCGCAGCAGCGCCGCGACCGTCTGCAGGTTGTTCTTCACTCGGTGGTGGATCTCGCGGATCGTCGCGTCCTTGGTGATCAGCTCCCGCTCGCGGCGGCGCAGCTCGGACACGTCACGGCACAGCAGCACCGCGCCGATGCGCTGCCCGCGGTCGGTGAGCGGCATCGCGCGCAGCGACAGCGACACCCCGTGCGCCTCGATGTCCGTGCGCCACGGCGCGCGGCCCATCACCACGAGCGGCAGCGACTCGTCGACGGGCTGCAGCTTCTCCACGAGGTCCGCCGTCACCTCGACGAGGGACTGCCCGACCAGCGGCCCGATGACGCCGAGCCGGTGGAAGCACGACAGCGCGTTCGGGCTCGCGTACAGCACCTCACCCTCGGAGTTGAGCCGGATGAGGCCGTCGCCCACGCGCGGCGCACCGCGTCGCGACCCCGTCGCCGCGTTGGTCATGGGGAACTCGCCACGCGGGATCATCGCCACGAGGTCGTCGGCGGCCTCGACGTAGTTGAGCTCCAGGCGCGACGGCGTGCGGCCGGACCCGAGGTTGGTCTGCCGCGCGACCACCGCGATCGCCTTGTCCTTGTGGACGACCGGGATGGCCTCCTCGCGCACCGCGTACGCGCCGAACCACCGCGGCTCGCGGGCACGCTGCGCCTTGGCCTCCTCCATCGCCCGCGCGAGCTGCGGCCGCTGGCCCTCGGGCGCGAACGAGCCGACGATGTCGTCGTAGTGCACCGTCGAGCCCGTCGAGGGCCTGCACTGGGCGATCGCGACGAACCGGCCGTCGTCGGTGGGCAGCCACAGCACGAGGTCCGCGAACGCGAGGTCCGAGACCACCTGCCAGTCACCCACCAGGAGATGCAGCCACTCGACGTCGGCCGGCTCGAGGTCGGCGTGCTCAAGGATCAGGTCACTCATCGCGGACACGGCCCCAGCCTATGCCGGAACGGCCCACGAGCCGCCGGGGCGCCCGGCCCGCGGTCGGCTTCGCTCCCGGCGGCCGGTCACGGCGCGTCGGTTAGAGTTCCACCACCGGCACGCCCCGTCGGCGCGAGGAGGAAGCCAGTGCAGCTGACAGTGGATCTGACGTTCCCCGCCACCATCGACGACGTCGCCACGATGCTCGCGGACGAGTCGTTCGTGCGGTGGCGCGCCCAGCGTTCCACCGGCTCCGTGAACGGCGTCGTCGAGCAGGCCGACGTCACGGGGACCGCGGAGGACGGCTTCACCGTCGTCGTGCGGCGCACCCTCCCGACCGACATCATCCCCGTGCAGGCCCGGCCGCTCGTCGGCGCGCACCTCGAGATCCGCCAGGCCGAGGCGTGGGAGGCGGCCTCCGAGGGCCGGCGCACCGGCACGGTCGCGGTCGAGATCCTCGGCGCACCGGTCCGCGTCACGGGCACCTCGATCCTCGCCGCGCTGCCGGACGGCGACACGCGGCTCACCTACACGGGCGACGTCCGGGCCACGGTGCCGCTGTTCGGTGCCGTCATCGAGGAGGCGGCGGTCGCCGCCGTCCGCACCACGCTCGAGACCGAGGCGGAGGCGGGCCGCGACTGGCTCGCCGGACGACGCTCCGGCACCGCCTGAACCGACCCGTCCACGCAGGTCACCGGCCGGCGCACCGCCCGATCTGCACCCCGTCCCGCAACCAGGTCGTGAACTCGCCCTGCCGCGCCTGGATCACGTTGTGCGAACATTCGTGTCTGATGTGCGCATGTTTGTGCTCTCATATCGCTCTCACGACTTGACACGCATGAGTCCTGACCACTGAGGAGTCCCAGTGCCCAGCAACATCGGACCGGTTCGACGCCGCCCGCTCGCGCGACGGCGCGCGGCCGCCGCCGCGCTGACGGTCTTCGTCCTGCCCCTGACCGCTTGCGGCTCGCTCCTGGGGCAGAGCCCTGCGGGCGACGACGGCGCGGACGGCCCGATCACGCTCACGGTGTCCACCTTCAACGACTTCGGCTACACGGACGAGCTCCTGGCCCAGTACACGGAGGAGAACCCGAACGTCACCGTCGAGCACGTCGTGGCGCCGACCTCGGACGAGGCCCGCCTCGCGATGCTCAAGGCCTTCACGACGGGGGACGGCTCCGAGCTGGCCGACGTCGTCGCGGCCGAGGTCGACTGGCTGCCCGAGCTCATGGAGCACTCCGACCTCTTCGAGGACCTGAGCGACCCCGAGGTCTCCGAGCGCTGGGTCGACTGGAAGGTCCAGCAGGCCACCACGGCCGACGGCAAGCTCATCGGCTACGGCACCGACATCGGCCCGGAAGCGATCTGCTACCGCGCCGACCTGTTCGAGGCGGCGGGGCTCCCGACCGACCGCGAGGAGGTCGCGACGCTGCTCGGCGGCGAGAAGGCCACCTGGGAGCGCTACTTCGAGGTGGGTCGACAGTTCACCGAGCAGTCGGACGCCGCATGGTTCGACGGCACGACGGGCACCTTCCAGGGCATGGTCAACCAGCTGCCCGCCGCGTTCGAGGACCCGGCGACCCGGCTGCCCACGGACCTCGCGCTCAACAACGAGGTGCGCGCGATCTACGACCAGATCACCCGCGCCGTCGCGGACGGCCTGTCCGCGGGCCTCGAGCAGTGGACCCCCGAGTGGACGGCGGGCTTCCAGTCGAACGCGTTCGCGACGATGCTGTGCCCGGGCTGGATGATGGGCCCGATCGAGTCCTACTCGCCCGGCGTGCAGGGCTGGGACGTGGCCAACGTCTTCCCGGGCGGCGGCGGCAACTGGGGCGGGTCCTTCCTGGCCGTGCCCTCGGCCGGCGCGTACCCCGAGGAGGCCAAGAAGCTGGCCGCGTGGCTGACCGCGCCCGAGCGCCAGACCACGGCGTTCGAGACCTCCGGCACCTTCCCGTCGCAGATCGAGGCACAGGCGTCCGAGGCCGTCCAGAGCTACGTGAACCCGTTCTTCAACAACGCGCCGGTCGGCAAGATCTTCACCTCCCGTGCGCAGTCGATCGACGGTGCGCCGTACAAGGGCCCGTACTACTTCCAGATCCGTGACGAGATCAACAACGCGCTGGCCTCGGTCGACGCGGGCAGCAGCAGCCCGGAGATCGCCTGGAACCAGGCCGTGCAGACCGCGAAGGGCATCCGCATCAGGCAATGACCGGGCCACGGTTCGCCCGCTGCCCGTCTTGACACGGGGCGGGCGCCCACGCCACGATCACTGCCCGTGGGAGCGCTACCACCCCTAGCTCTGGAAGCGCTCCCAACACCGGTACGCCGCCGTGCCCGCACGCGACCACCGAAGCTCGAACCTGTTTCACGACCAATGTCCTGGACGCGAGACGTCCTACGCACGACAAGGGAGTCCCCAGTGCTGAGCAGTACCCGACCCACCCGGCGCCCCGTCGCCCGTACCCTCCAGGTGAGCGCCGGCGTCGCCGCCGTCGCTCTCGCCCTCACCGCCTGCGGCGGGGGGTCCGAGGAGGGGTCCGGCGGGGACGACGGTCCCATCACGCTGAAGGTCGCGACCTTCAACGACTTCGGCTACACCGAGGAGATGCTCAAGAAGTACACCGACGAGCACCCGAACGTGAAGGTCGAGCACATCAAGGCGGCGACGACCGACGACGCCCGCAGCAACATGACGACCAAGCTCGCCGCCGGTGGCGAGGGTCTGGCCGACATCGAGGCCATCGAGGTCGACTGGCTGCCCGAGCTGTCGCAGTACCCCGACCTGTTCACCGACCTGGCCGACCCCGAGCTCGAGGGCCGCTGGGTCGACTGGAAGGTCCAGCAGGCGACCACGCCCGAGGGCAAGGTCATCGGCTACGGCACCGACATCGGCCCCGAGGCCATCTGCTACCGCGGCGACCTGTTCGAGGAGGCGGGGCTCCCCTCCGACCGCGAGGAGGTCGCGGAGCTCCTGGGCGGCGAGGACG
>NZ_JABEMG010000019.1 GCF_013004695.1 Promicromonospora citrea | reverse complement strand
GGAGCTCGATGCGCTGGGTGGGCGGGTTGCTGCGTCGGCCGATGCGCGGCATGAGCGCGGGCGGCGCCGCGGCGGGCGCGGGCTCCGACGGCGGCACCACGATCGGCCGGCTCGACGTGCCGGCCTGGGCGGCGGCCTCGGCCTCGGCGGCGTCGGGGTGGAAGAGGGTCGCGATGATGAGGCGGTAGCGCGCGTCGGGCCGGGGCATCCAGGCGACGCGGTCGAGCGCCTGGTCCTGGCCCGCCGTCTCGAAGATGAAGGTGCCGTAGCCGAGCACCTGGCCGACGGGGGTCCGCTCGTAGCCGAGGTCGGTGACCTTCTCCGAGGGCATCATCGCCACCCGGTGCACGAGGAACCCGTCGAGCAGCAGCAGGCGGCGGTCCGTCATGACGAACCACTCCGACCGCCACTCCAGCCACTTCCACAGCAGCCGCGCGCCGAGCACGAGGAACGGGAGCCAGACCCAGCCCATCGAGTCGCGGACGCCGGGGTCGACGTTCACGAGGATGGCCAGGGCCAGGACGAACGCGGCCGACGTCGTGAGGATCGGCTCCCAGAGCCGGGCCCAGTGCCGGTGGGTCGCGACGACGACGCGCTCGTCGGCCAGGATGTACCGCCGCAGGGCGCGGTTCGGGACGAAGTCCGCTGCGACGCTCATGCGGGCCTCCCGAGGGGTGCGGTCGGTTGCTCGACGCCGACCCTACGTGGTCACCGGCCGATCGACCCGGTGAAGAGCTCCTCGAAGAAGGTGCCGATGTTGGCGATGGCACCCCAGATCACGTCCCAGAGGGCGAGCACGACGTCGGCGGAGCGCTCGGGGTCGTTGATGACCGAGTAGAGCAAGAAGATCACCACGACCCAGATGATGATGAGTCTCACCTTAGGCGGCATCAGATTCCTCCGACGTAGGCGCGTGCGCACCCGGCGTGCACACGTCCCGGACGACACTACTGACGCGACCCCGACCTGGGGAATCACCAGGCCCGGCGTGGCGGCCCAACACTCACGGACCGCTCACGGCGCACACACGTCGTCCGCACGGCGCGGTGCAGCACCTCGGTGAGCTTGTTCGCCGCGGCGACGACGGCGGCCGAGTGCAGGCGACCCGGCTGCCGCGACAGGCGCTCGACGGGTCCGGAGACGCTCACGGCGGCGACGACGCGACCCGACGGGCCACGGACCGGGGCCGAGACGGACGCCACGCCGAGCTCACGTTCCGAGACGGACTGGGCCCAGCCGCGGCGTCGGACGCCGGACAGGATCGTGGCCGTGAACGTCGCGTCGCGCAGCCCGCGGTGCAGGCGGTCCGGCTCCTCCCAGGCGAGGAGCACGTGGGCCGCCGAGCCCGCGCTCATGCTGAGCGTCGCGCCCACGGGGATGGAGTCGCGCAGGCCGACCGGGCGCTCGGCCGCGGCGACGCACACGCGGTGGTCGCCCTGCCTGCGGTAGAGCTGCGCGCTCTCGCCCGTGTGGTCGCGCAGCGCGATGAGCACCGGGTTCGCTGCCGCCAGGAGGCGGTCCTCACCGGCGGCCGTGGCCAGCTCGTTGAGGCGCGGACCCAGCACGAAACGGCCCTGCATGTCTCGTGCCACCAGCCGGTGGTGCTCGAGGGCGACCGCGAGGCGGTGCGCCGTCGGACGGGCCAGACCGGTGGAGGAGACGAGCTGCGCCAGGGTGGCAGGGCCGGCCTCGAGAGCCCCGAGGACGGACGCCGCCTTGTCCAAGACGCCGACTCCGCTAGTATCGTCCATACCGCGATATTGCCGTCTCGGAACGTGAGATTGCAAGTCGAGGCCCCAAGTTGTTTCTGGCAGAGGTAATCACAGGAGGCGAACCGCATGGCCGGCACGCTGGCGGAGAAGGTCTGGGAAGCGCACCTCGTGCGCCGAGGCAAGGATGGCTCGCCCGACCTTCTCTACATCGACCTGCACCTGGTGCACGAGGTCACGAGCCCGCAGGCGTTCGAGGGGCTCCGCCTCGCCGGGCGGCAGGTACGGCGACCGGACCTGACGATCGCCACCGAGGACCACAACACCCCCACGCTCGACATCGACCGGCCGATCGCCGACGAGACGAGCCGTACCCAGATCGAGACGCTGCGCCGCAACGCGCGCGAGTTCGGCGTCCGCCTGCACAGCCTCGGCGACGCCGACCAGGGCATCGTGCACCAGGTGGGTCCGCAGCTCGGCCTGACGATGCCGGGCCTGACCGTCGTGTGCGGCGACTCGCACACGTCCACGCACGGCGCGTTCGGCGCGCTGGCGTTCGGCATCGGCACGTCCGAGGTCGAGCACGTGCTCGCCACGCAGACGCTGCCGCTCGCGCCGTTCAAGACCATGGCGATCACGGTCAACGGCACGCTGCCCCCTGGCACGACGTCGAAGGACATCATCCTGGCGATCATCGCCAAGATCGGCACCGGCGGCGGTCAGGGCTACGTGCTCGAGTACCGCGGCGAGGCCATCCGGAACCTGTCGATGGAAGCCCGGATGACCATCTGCAACATGTCGATCGAGGCCGGTGCCCGCGCGGGCATGATCGCGCCCGACGAGACCACGTTCGAGTACCTCAAGGGCCGCCCGCACGCGCCCGAGGGCGCGGACTGGGACGAGGCGGTCGAGTACTGGAGGACGCTGCGCTCGGACGACGACGCGCAGTTCGACGCCGAGGTCGTGCTCGAGGCGGCCGACCTCGAGCCCTTCGTCACGTGGGGCACGAACCCGGGCCAGGGCCTGCCGCTGTCGGCGTCCGTGCCCGTGCCCGCCGAGATCGCGGACGAGGGCGAGCGCTCCGCCGCCGAGCGCGCCCTGGAGTACATGGGCCTGGACGCCGGCACGCCGCTGCGCGACATCAAGGTCGACACGGTGTTCATCGGCTCCTGCACCAACGGCCGCATCGAGGACCTGCGGTCGGTGGCCAAGGTCGTCAAGGGCCGGACCAAGGCGGAGGACGTGCGCGTGCTCGTCGTGCCGTCGTCGGCCCGGGTGCGCCTGCAGGCCGAGGCCGAGGGGCTGGACGTGATCTTCAAGGAGTTCGGCGCCGAGTGGCGCAACGCCGGCTGCTCGATGTGTCTGGGCATGAACCCCGACCAGCTCGCGCCGGGGGAGCGGTCCGCGTCGACGTCGAACCGCAACTTCGAGGGCCGCCAGGGCAAGGGCGGGCGCACGCACCTGGTGTCGCCGCTGGTCGCCGCGGCGACGGCGATCCGCGGGACGCTCTCGAGCGTCGCCGACCTGGACCTGCCCGAGGGCGTCGACATCACCACGTTCGACGGGTCGCCGCTCGACGGCGTGGGGGCCCCGTCGGTGGGCGAGTCCGTCGTCGTCGACCTGCCGCTGCCCGTCGCACGCTGAGAGGACTGCTGACCATGGAGAAGTTCACCACCCACACCGGCGTCGGCGTGCCGCTGCGGCGCAGCAACGTGGACACCGACCAGATCATCCCGGCCGTGTACCTCAAGCGGGTCACGCGCACCGGCTTCGAGGACGCGCTGTTCGCCGCCTGGCGCGGCGACCCGTCGTTCGTGCTCAACCAGGAGGCGTACTCGGCCGGCTCGGTGCTCGTCGCCGGCCCGGACTTCGGCACCGGCTCCTCGCGCGAGCACGCCGTCTGGGCGCTCAAGGACTACGGCTTCCGCGTCGTGCTGTCCTCGCGGTTCGCCGACATCTTCCGCGGCAACTCGGGCAAGCAGGGCCTCGTGACGGGCGTCGTCTCGCCCGAGGACATCGAGATCCTGTGGAAGATCCTCGAGACCAAGCCGGGCACCGAGGTGACCGTCGACCTCGACGCGAAGACGGCGACCGCCGACGACGTCACCGTCCCCTTCCAGATCGACGACTACACGCGCTGGCGCCTCATGGAGGGCCTCGACGACATCGGCCTCACGCTGCAGAACGAGGCCGACATCACGGCGTTCGAGCAGACCCGTGCGGCCTGGCGGCCGAAGACGCTGCCGGCGAAGCACCTGCCGTCCGTCGAGATCGAGGCGGCGCGGCCGGTCTGACCTGACGCCGCCTGCCCGCCCGAGCCCGCCGAGACCTGGTCCCGGGGGGCTCGGCCGTTTTCCGGCCGTTTCCCGGCCGGGGCCGGGCGTCAGGCGTCCGCGAGCAGGGGCGTGATCGCGTCGGCGAGGTAGGGCGCGAGGGTGGCCGCGAAGGTGTCGGTGAGGTGGTCGTCGTCGCGGTAGACCGTGGCGCCGCCGATGACGGGGAAGCACTCCGTCGCGTCGCAGAACACGTCCGTGAGGTCGACCAGCCGCACGTCCGGCCGGTCCAGGCGCGCGGCGGCGCCGCGCTGCGGGTCGACCGGGCGGGTGGCCTCGTCGCGCGGCACGCGGCAGTCGGTGGCCGGGTCGGCGCCGGGCTCGCTCAGGCAGTCGATGACCTTCGGGTCCGGCCGTGGCGTGTCCGCGAGGGCGAGCACGGGCAGCCCGGCGTCGGCGAGCCGGCCCCACAGCGTGACGAGGCCGTCCTCCGCGATCCGCTCCTGGCTCGTGCCCGGCGCCGTGCCCTCCGGCGGCACCCACTCCTTGCCGCTGATCTGCGACGTGACGACGACGTCGTAGTCGCCGTCGAGCAGGAGCTGCTCGGCCCGGTCGACCCACGCGATGCAGGCCGGGGTGATGACCTCGTCCTGGACCCGCATGACGTCCGAGAACGCGCAGCCCTCCTTGGTGTAGAGGTCGAGCAGCCAGCCGTTGGCCTCGGCCGCCTCGACGAGGCCGCTCGCCCAGTGGGCGGCGTGCGAGTCGCCGACCAGGGCGACCCGGACGTCGCCGCCGCGGTCGCCCCGCTCGCAGCGCGCCGGGTCGGGGCTCTTCCGGGTGGTCCAGCGGCACTGGTCGGGGCCCTCGGCGTAGGGCTCGGGCGTGTCGTCGTCGGCGGCCTCCGGCGCGGGGACCGCGAGCCCGGCGAGGTCCGGGTTGACGCAGGGCGCGCCGTCCGGCGGGCGCGCCGCGGCGCCGAAGCACTCGGCGCTCCGGGCGCTGTCGGCGGCGGCGAGGGCGGCGGCGGCCTGCTGCCGCGCCGTCTGCACCCCGGCGAGGCTCGCGCCGACCACGAGCGAGCCGACGACCGCCGCGGCCACGAACGTCGTCCGGGGTGCGAACCGCTGCCGGTGCCGCAGGACAGGGCGCTCGACCCAGCGCCGGGTGGCCCATGCCAGCAGGAGGGTGACGGCAGCGATCGCGAGCTTGTCCAGCGTGCGCAGGCTGTGCCCGGTCGCGGACGGGAGCAGGACGATCAGGGGCCAGTGCCACAGGTAGACGGCGTAGGAGACGTCCCCGACGAGCTGGACCGGCGGCAGGCCGGCGAGCCGCTCGGTGAACCGGTCGGTCGCCTGCGCCCAGATGACCAGCGCGGTACCGACGACGGGCAGCGCGGCCCAGGCACCCGGGAACGGCGTCGCCTCGGTGAGCACGAGCGCCGAGACGACGATCAGGCCCAGGCCCGCCCAGGCCGCGACGGCAGGAAGGATCGTGGCGCGCCCGCCCGTGGTGCCCGCGGGGGCGAGGTACCGGCTCAGGCTCGGGACGAAGGCCAGCAGGGCTCCCGCGCCGAACTCCCAGGCGCGCGTGGGCGTCACGAAGTACGCGTACGCCTGGTCGGAGCTCGTCCACACGACCGAGGCGACCAGCGAGGCGACGACGACGAGGGTCAGCAGCGCCGCGGCGACCGGCCGCCACGGCGCGCGCCCGGCGCCGTGCGCGCCGTGCCGTGAGCGCGCCGCGCGGCGGGCCCGCCCGGACGTCACGAGCAGCGCCGCCCCGATGAGCAGCGGCCAGACGAGGTAGAACTGCTCCTCCGCCGACAGCGACCAGTAGTGCTGCACGGGGGAGGGCTCGTTGTCCGCCGCGAGGTAGTCGACCGCGTCGGTGGCCAGGAGCCAGTTCTGCGCGTACAGCCCCGAGGCGGCGATCTCGCGGAACCACTGCTCCCAGTACTGGCCGGGTGCCAGCCACCACACGGCCGCCGCCGTGACGGCGAGCACCAGCAGGGAGGCGGGCAGCAGGCGCAGGATCCGCCGTGCCCAGAACGACGTGACGGAGAACCGCCCGGCCTCGGCGTCGCGCAGGATGTGCGACGTGATGAGGAAGCCCGAGATCACGAAGAACACGTCGACGCCGACGTAGCCGCCGCCCAGCCGGTTCGGCCACAGGTGGAACAGCACGACCAGGAGCACGGCGACGGCCCGCAGCGCCTGGATGTCGGCCCGCAGCGCTGTCGGGCGGTCGCTCGTCACATCGTCTCCTGTCAGGGAGTGCTGCCGTGCCTGCCTCGCGTCGGTGCGGGGCAGCCGGTCAGATCTGCGGCGGCCCCTGACGCACCTTGTCCCGCAGGGACGCCGCCGTGTCCGTGGCCGGGTCCCACCACGACTCGATCCACCACGTCACGCCCGCCTCCGCCATCGCGGCGACCTGCTCGGTGGCCTTCCCGGCGTCGGGCGAGAGCTTGCCCTGCAGGATGACCTCGAACGGGCGGCCGGTGTCGCCGTCACGGTGCTCGGTGAGCCAGGCGACCAGACCGGCGACGTCCTCCGGCGTCAGGTCGTCCGCCGTGCCGCGCAGCTGCGGCACGATCCCGTCCCACCGTAGCGCGCGGCGCAGGTTCTTGGCGGGCGGACGCTCGGCGTCCCACACCCCGACCGGCCAGACCGGGATGCGCCCGCCGACGGGGCGCTCGGGGAACCGGAACGGGCCGGTGCGCACGTGCTCGCCCGCGTACTCGAACTCCTCGCCGGACCACGACCGCTCGAGCCACTCCAGCGTCTCGTCGAGCAGGGCTGCCCGCTCCTTGAGGCCCGTCTCCTGACCCGGCACCGAGGTGAAGCCGCGGTCGTCGGTCACGCCGATGCCGACGGGCAGCACGAGGCGCCCGCCCGACAGCCGGTCGACCGTCAGGGCGCGCTGCGCGAGCTCCCACGGGCGGTGCCGCGGGACGGCGAACACCATGGCGCCGAGGGTCACGCGCTCGGTCCGCGCCGCGACGGCCGCCAGAATCGAGAACGGGTCGTAGACCGGCATGGCCCACGCGCCGTCCATGCTGACCGCGTCCCACGTGAAGAAGCCGTCCCAGCCGTGCTCCTCGACCTCGCCCGCCAGGGCGACGTGCTCGTCGATGGTGCCGAAGCTGCTGATGAAACCGAACTTCATACCGTTCCTCCGAGAGTGGTGCTGGGGCTCGTCCGACGTCTGCCCGCAACGCTACGCGGCACCACTGACACGGCTAGGGTGAGGCCGTGACCGACAGCAGCACCGTGCAGGCGGACGAGATGCCGACGCCCCTCCAGGGCACCGTCGAGATGTGGACCGACGGCGCCTGCAAGGGCAACCCGGGCCTGGGCGGCTGGGGCGCGCTGCTGCGGTTCGGCGAGCACGAGAAGGAGCTGTTCGGCGGCGAGAAGGTCACGACGAACAACCGCATGGAGCTCACCGCCGTCGTCGAGGCGCTGCGGGCGCTGACGCGGCCGAGCACGGTGATCATCCACGTCGACTCGTCGTACGTCATGAACGGCATGAAGAGCTGGATCGCCGGCTGGAAGCGCAACGGCTGGAAGACGGCGTCCAAGCAGCCCGTGAAGAACGTGGACCTCTGGCAGGCGCTGGACGCCGAGGTCGCGCGGCACCAGGTGAGCTGGGTGTGGGTCAAGGGGCACGCCGGCGACCCGGGCAACGAGCGGGCGGACGCCCTGGCCAACAAGGGTGTCGACACCGTGCGTTGACGTGCGTTCCCGCGTGTCCACGCAACGAGACCGACGTCACGTCACCGGGGTTGGCGCGCCCTAATACCCTTGACCCATGGCTTCCCACTACGACGTCGTTCTCCTCGGCGCGGGACCTGGTGGCTACGTCGCCGCCATCCGCGCTGCCCAGCTCGGTAAGTCCGTCGCGATCATCGAGGAGAAGTACTGGGGTGGTGTCTGCCTGAACGTGGGCTGCATCCCCTCCAAGGCTCTCCTGCGCAACGCGGAGCTGGCCCACATCTTCAACCACCAGAAGGACTTCTTCGGCATGTCCGGGGACGTCTCGTTCGACTTCGGGAAGGCCTTCGACCGGTCGCGCTCGGTCGCGGACGGGCGCGTCAAGGGCGTGCACTTCCTCATGAAGAAGAACAAGATCACCGAGTACGACGGCCGCGGCACCTTCCGCGACGCGAACACCATCGAGGTGGCCCTCAACAAGGGCGGCACCGAGACGGTGACGTTCGACAACGCGATCATCGCGACCGGCTCGCAGGTGCGCCTGCTGCCCGGCGTCGAGCTGTCGGAGAACGTGGTCACCTACGAGAAGCAGATCCTCACGCGCGAGCTGCCGAAGTCGATCGCCATCGTCGGCGCCGGCGCCATCGGCATGGAGTTCGGCTACGTCCTCAAGAACTACGGCGTGGACGTCACCATCATCGAGTTCCTCGACCGTGCCCTGCCGAACGAGGACGCTGACGTCTCCAAGGAGATCGCCAAGCAGTACAAGAAGCTCGGCATCAAGGTGCTGACCTCGACCGCCGTCCAGACCGTGAAGGACGACGGCTCCTCGGTCACCGTCTCCTACAAGGGCGTCAAGGACGACAAGCCGGGCGAGCTCGTCGTCGACAAGGTGCTCATGGCCGTCGGTTTCGCACCCAACGTCAGCGGCTTCGGCCTCGAGAACACGGGCGTGCAGCTCACCGACCGCGGCGCCATCGACATCGACGACTACATGCGCACCAACGTGCCGCACATCTACGCGATCGGCGACGTCACCGCCAAGCTCATGCTGGCGCACGTCGCGGAGGCGCAGGGCGTCGTCGCCGCCGAGACCATCGGCGGGGCCGAGACCCAGACCCTGGGCGACTACCGCATGATGCCGCGCGCGACCTTCTGCTCGCCGCAGATCGGCTCGTTCGGCCTCACCGAGCAGCAGGCCAAGGACGAGGGCTACGACGTCAAGGTCGCGACCTTCCCGTTCATGGCCAACGGCAAGGCCCACGGCCTGGGCGACCCGACGGGCTTCGTGAAGCTCGTCGCGGACGCCAAGTACAACGAGATCCTCGGCGCGCACATGATCGGGCCGGACGTCTCGGAGCTGCTGCCGGAGCTGACGCTGGCGCAGAAGTGGGACCTGACCGCCGACGAGATGGCGCGGAACGTGCACACGCACCCGACGCTGTCGGAGGCGCTGCAGGAGTCGATTCATGGGATTGCTGGGCACATGATCAACTTCTAGGTTCGTCCGCCCGGATTTTCGGGCGTCGTGGCTGGTGAGAGGCCCGGACTCGCGGAGTTTCGTGGGTTCGGGCCTCTTCGCGTGTCGTGATGTCCTGATGTCGTGATGTTGACCCATGAGTGGAAAAATTCTGCAGTTGCGTCCGGTACCTACGCCCGGTAGATGTTGGTGCGGGCGGATGGGGCGTCGTGTTGGAGGGAATGTGCGCCTGAGAGTTGCTCGATGCACTGTCGCGGTCTTCGCGACCGTATCGATGCTTGCTGTCGGTGGCACTACTGCGGTCGCATCGACGCAAAGTGACAGCGCGGCGCTGATGGTCGAGGAGGGTTCGAGCCACAGTTGGGTCGCCGATGTGAGCGATGCCGATAGTGACAAAGGGCTGGCGCCTCAGGCCACCTGGGGTGCTTGCGGGATCTTCGACGAGAACCTCAAAGTCGTTCGAACGTTCACGAACCGAGCACCAGGAGCAGGGCTGCCGGGCGGTTCGTCCACTCTCAACTGCGGCAGCGAGAACTGGGGTTATCGGCACACCGTAAAGAATCATCTGAGTCAGTGGCAAGCAAAAGCGGCCCTGGCCCGGGAGAACTGGCGCGACATCGCGGACTATGGAATTTTGTGGGCCTTCAAGGATCCTGACAAGGTCACGTACAGGGGCTCGAACGACACGTACTGCTATTCGCGAAAGATCAATCTGGTGAACGAAGATACCGGCGAGGTTGTGGGAAACTACTATCCAGACGTTGCAATCGCGCGTGTCAGTAAGCGGATTATCACCGCCATCCCGGCAAGTGCACAGTGCCGCTGATGCCAGACACTGCTGCGATTGAGATCGCCGTCCGCCTTGCATCGAGAGTCGGAACGCCGGTAGCGGATGCCGAGGTCGACGGCGCGATGGTTCGCCAGACGGTTCGGCTCGGAGACGATGAGATCCCTGTCGAGTTGCTGCTCGACGCAAGGGGAATGGATCCGCTGATCCGGTCGAGGCAGGCCGACGCTCGTGACGTGTTTCCTGACGTCGACGAGAACGAAGGAGCCCTGAGAGTCGCAGCAGAGAACCTCATGGCAACGATCGTTGCCGGACCTGCTTTTCGCGCGGGTGTTGACCAGCACGGCAGGATCTGGCGAAGCGACGTCAGCGACCCGCCGACATCCGATGCGTTGGAGGGAAACTTCCGATGGGAATCGGGCGGGTGATGCGGCGCCCGTCGAGTTGCCGCTGATCCGACGTCGTTCGCTGTGCACCGATCGAGGGGGCGCCACACGTATGACCGGGTGTAGTCGCAATAGTCGTGTCCCCTGCTCCAGGTCCTGCAAGGATCTCCGTTATGGAGACGGTGCAAGGATCACCAACCGCTACACCACTACCGGGGACTTGACCCACCGCGTACCCGCGGAGGAACTTCGGGAGCGTGTCAAGAATGTAGGAGTTGGTCGTTGTGCCGATGTGCTTTGCGTCTCCGACGGCGCCGTACTGTGAGGTGAAGCCGTCCGGGTGGGCATGAGCCACCTTGCCCTTGGCGTTCGTGCCGATGGGGATGCTTCGTTGGTTCTCGCCGTAGATCTTGATCCGGTAATCCTCAGCGGCGCTTGACCTGTTCACGGTCGTGGAAGCATACGAGTCATGTCGGACGGCTGCGACTGCTTGGTTCGTCTGCTTGGCCGTCACGCTTGCTGGGTGTACGGGCGGAATACCTGTTCTGTATCCATGAAGAGGTCCGAGAAAAGCTGGCTCTTGACTGTTCCGTGCAGGATGCCGAGCAGAAGATCAGTGGTCGACAAGTCGAATCTCTCCCACCGCGCACCGTCGCCGTCCTCGACGTAGATCGGATACACGCCGGAGGAGTTCCCGGCATCGACGCGCCAGAAGAGCGTCTCACCGTGACCGGTGGTTGCCCAGGCAATCAGCCGGGCGTCCTCGGGTAGGTCCGCGGGACGGAGCTCCGGGTCGTCTTCCCAGAGGAGCAAGAGATCTTCGAAGACGCCGTTCGATTCCAGTAGGTCATGACTCCGCAGGGGATCGCCGGGCGAGTAGAGCCGTAGGTCGTCGAACCAGACGCCCGCCCCGCCCGCGGAGACGAGTTCACGGTAGTCCGCAGGCAGCCGCAGATTGAGGTGTTGCTCGGCATGCACCCAGTCCACCGGCTGTACGGGGGGCCTGAGGTGGGCAGCGTCGATCAAGTTCTGTGTGCTCATGCTCGGTCCCTTGTGCCGAAGCGGAAGCCGTGCTCGTTCTTTGGAAGATTTCCGGCCTTGACCTCGGCCGAGTAGAGGGGCAGGTCCTTGTTCGGGAGAGTGTAGTCAAGCCGGTACCCGTCCGAGCCCTCGGCCCGGATGTGGATAGTCGAGGGGACGACGGCGTCGCCGTCGTAGGCCGGGGTGACCTTGTAGGTGACGTCTTCACCTGCCTTGACCACCCTGGATACTTCCCGCTCGATCATGCGCTGCCACGGATTGTTCGACCGTTCGTACTGTGCGACGAAGTTCGCGGCGTGATCGTTGGACCCACCGAGCAGCGCGCCATGAAGGTGGCCGGCGTGCAATCCATCCGCAGCACCGAGAGGTGTGACCTTCGGATCGGTCGCGCCGCCGATCGTGTCCTTGGTCAGCTTTGCCTCGATCCCAGCGGGTCGGCCGAAGTCGTCGACGCGGTACAGGGCTCCATCCAGGTCGTAGGTGTGGCCCTTGATCAGGTCGGCGGGGTTCCGTGGATGTCGTTTGAGGAGGAGCGCCGGGTTGATCGCGCCGGTCTCGTCCGCCCAGTCGAAAGCGTCGCGGCGTGCAGCCCACCACAAGCCGGGGTCGGCGACCAGGTCGTCCGCGGAGTTGCGCACGATCCGTCCGGCCGCGGCGCCGGCGAAGTTGCCGGGCGCGAACGTCAGGGCGACGCCGAGCGTGTCGGCAGCGAGCTGGGCCGGCGTCGCGGTCGCGAAGTAGTCGCGGGTGGCCTGCCGCGGGTCGCGGACGAAGGTCGCGATCCCTGCTGACTTGTCCAGGCCCCAGGTCAGGACGCCGGAGATGCCCAGGGCAAGTCCGAGCGACCCTCCGGACAGGACGATGAGCGCGGCGATCCCTGCGCCGATCGCAAGCTGGGTGAGCAGGGGCTGGTCGTGCCACCAGTCGGCGAGCGCGTCGAGCACGCCGGCCAGCCACTCACCGGTGTCGGGGCTTGGCGGCAGGCTCGGGAACACGAAGTCCGGGTCGAGGGACGGGAAGTCGTCCGGATCGAAGGTCGGCTGGGTGCTCGGTAGGTCGGTCGGAAGCCCGGTCGGGAAGCCGCTGGGCAGATTCGTCGGCAGATCTGTGGGCATCTGCGGGGGCAGGTCCAACGGCGGGACCGACGGAAAGTCCGAGGGCAGCCCGGTCGGCCGGCCCGTCGGGACACCGGACGGCGCGTCCGTGGGGTTGGGGCCCGGCAGCTGGAACTGGTCGTTCGTGGAAGTGCCGATCTCGCGGGCCGTGGCCGGCGCCGCGGCGAAGACCAGCCAGCCGAGTCCGGCCAGGACGGCGACGGCCGCGAGCCGTCGCGTCCACGGGTGGACACGTGCCGAGGCGTGCTCGTAGGCCAGCTCGCGTAGCGCTCGTTGCCCCGAGACGAGTGCCGCACCACGTGCCGCGGCGACCCGCCGGGGCTCGGCCGGCTCGTTGCCGTCCGTTCGACGTCGGGCGTGCCCGGCGATGGCCTGTGCGAGGTCGCGTCCGATGATCCAGACCAGACTGGTGATCGCGCCGGCGATCGCGCTCACGACAACCGGTCCACCCGGGACCAGCCGGGCGACCCAGGCGGGTACGGGCCGCCCGGTGAGGTTTGCGGCAGGGCGGGCCGCGAGCCGGGCTGCGTCGACCAGGAGGCACACCAGCACCAGGAGCAGGAAGACCGGGACGCGCCCGTGCCCCTGGCCCAGGAACGACCAGGGGACGCGCAGCCACCAGGGGATGGTCGTGGAGTCGGGATCCAGCCAGGCGGGGGTGTCGCCGTCGCCGGGCAGAGCGCTGAACAGCTCCATGCCGGCGTTGTACATGGCGTGGTCGGCGATCGCGGACCACAGCACCACCACGGAGGACGCCGCCAGGGCAACCCCGGTGAGCCGACGGCGAGCCTGCCAGGCCGCGACAGCGAGCCCGGCCACGCTGGTGACCAGAGCGGTCATGATCGCGTGCCCGCCGAACTCCCCGGCCGACGTCGGCGCCAGCAGCGCTCCCTCCGCGCTCATCGGGGTCGGGATCGGCGTCAGCCCGAACTGGACGTACCCCGGCGGCAGGACGGCGTCGGGTGCGAGGCCGAGCAAGGAACCCAAGCCCGCGTTGCCGGTCGCCAGCGCTGTGCGTCGGACGGCTTCCTCCACGGCGAGGAACGCCGTGCCGGACGCCAGGCCCAGCAAGAGCCAGTCGACGGCCGCGAACCGGGCGGCCCGCCGTGGCGCGAGCAAAGCCAGGACCACGATGGGCACGAGCTTGCCGGCCTCCTCGACGATGCCGGCGATGGCGACCTGGGCGCCGGTCTCCGAGACGGCGAGCAGATCGATCTGTGCGACCTGGCCCGCCATGATCGTCGTGACCAGGCCGATGCCGACCGACCACGGAACGCACAGCGCGAAGAATCCCAGGAACCCGGACCAGGTCAGCGTCTTGGTCCGCGCGAGGGCGAACCAGGCGACCACGACCCACAGACAGCCGAGATAGGCGCGCATCCCCAGGCGCAGCTCGGGGAGGAACAACCACAGCCCGAGCAGCCAGAGCAGCGACCCGGCCAGCACGACGGTCCGGGCCACCGCCCACACCCGGGCAGCACGCGGGTGCGAGCCGAGCCAGCGGGAGCGCCAGACGGCCAGGTGCTGCCACCATTCCCTGGGTGCGGGACGAGAGCTCGCGATCGGTGGCGAGGTCGGTGCATGCCCTAGCGGTGTCGCAGTCATCCTCAGCCCTCTACCCCCCGTAACCCGGGCAAACCGTACGGTGGAGGCGGGCGTGGCGGCAAGGAAGACCATGACGACGACGCGGGGAATCCGTCGGCGCTCGGGCGGTCTGGGCAGCTAGGGGCGCGGCCCAGCTGGTTCGGAGGACGAGTCCCGCGGGACGCACTCCGGCATCCCTCTCCGCGCCAACCTCTGCCGTGTCACCCGTTGACGGCCGTTCGGCCTGTCTCAGCCGTACACCAGGTAGACCCCGGACTTACCAGGCTCGACCAGCTCGAACCTGCGCGTCAGGTCGGTGCGCTCGATGAGGTCGACCTGCTGCGTGAACTGCTCGTTGGTGACGAAGACGGTGCGCTCGAGCTTCCAGGCCTCGGCGAACCAGGCGCGCAGCGCGTCGAGCAGGCGTCCGTCCAAGCCGGTCTCCATGCGCGACCGGCGCACCCAGAAGTAGACGACGGCCTGCACGTCTGCCCACACGTCGGCGCCCGCCGGCGTCACCATCGCCTTGGCGAGGAAGGTGGCGTCCGTGGGGAAGACGTAGACGCAGCCCAGGCACGCGCTGCCGAGCGGGTCCAGCACCGTGTACGCGTCGGCGCGACCCGCCGTGTGGCGCTGCTCGAGGTCGACAAGATCCTTGCGGTTCGCCTCGACGGTGAAGTCGTCCTCCGGCCGCGACGACTGCTCCCACAACCGCAGATCCTCGCGCGTCTCCATGACGGCGGCGTGATCCATCGCGGCGTCGTCGCCGGTGATCGGGCGCAGGACGAACTCCCTGGTGCCCAGCTCGGCAGGCACGGGCTCACGTAGGCTGACCGCCGACATGCATGCCTCCTCGTGCGTGCGTTCGTGGCGTCGTCGAGCGTGCCATGCGGGATGGTGCCGCACCACGTGATTTCCGCGTCGCGCACGCGAGCCTCGACCAGCTGGCCATCACCGCGGCACCGTGAACCGGTGCAAGACTCCTGCGATGGAACCTCTCCACTGGCATGCGTCGATGGACCGCGACGCGTACGCCGAGCCCTTCCTCGCAAGGATCGACGCGATCGCCGACGCCGCACGCACCGGGCAGTGGCGTGACGTGATCGCCACGTTGGACAGCGAGCCCTCGGACGGAACCATGTTCCATCCGAACGTCTGGCGGATCGGTGGGGACTCCGGATTCACGTCGCTGCACCAGGCCGCGTGGCACGGGGCTTCGCCCGAGGTCGTCAGGGAGCTCGTCCGACGAGGCGCCTGGCGGACGCTTCGTGCCGCGGACGGCCGGGACGCAGCGACTATCGCGCGTGAGCGGGGGCACGAGGAGCTCGTATCAGAACTGCAGTCACCAGGCCCCGCGCGCGACCTCCAGTTCTCCGTGCTGGACGGGCACCTCATGGGCCTGATCGAGGCACGCGTACGCCCGGCGCTCGCGATCAAGCTGCGGTACCCGCAGGCCGCCGTCGTCCATGAGGCGGGCACGATCTGGTACCCGGTCCCGGGGATGTACGGAGGGTTCCTGCTCAAGGCGATTCCGGAAGGCGTGAAGGCGGAGAGCTGGATCCGGGTCGTGGGCGGCTCCGGTCAACGGCACGTCATCAGCCGCAACGGTTGTCAGCTGGTGGAGGAGGGGTTTGTGTGAGCCTCCGGCTTGCGTGACAAGTGCAGCGGCCCTCTGGTGAACGGGTGCTGCGAAAGGCCTCGTTCACGCGGCCGGTAGCGAGGTGGACGAGGTCGCTGGACCTCAATGCTGCAGAGCCGCGTTGGCCAGTGCGGCCGCGACTGCACTGATCTGACTCCGCGCTCGACGCCCGGATGGCGGTTCGGCGATGTTGACGAGCGCGTGGTGGACGGTGGACTCGTACAGGCGAAGGTCGCGTCTGGCGACCGGCTGTCCGTCGTCGTGCTCGTAGCCGAGGTCGGTCAGGTGGGCCGCAATCCGGTCCAGGGGCAGTTCGCCGCCGGGTGTGACCGCCGCGTAGGCGAGGACGAGCAGGTCGGCGTCGACGGTGAACCGTCCGCGCTCGTGTGGCGGGGCGATCGACACCGCGATCCGGTCGAACAGCACGGCGGGACGGTCGCGCGCGGCGGCGCCGGCGCGGGTCAGGTGCAGCGCTCCCTTGAACTTGCGCAGGAGCTTGAGCTTCTTGACCAGCGCCTCGCGGAAGGCCGCTACCGGGTAGGTGAGGTCCTCGCGGTTCGCCTTGCCGATCCAGTCCGCCATCGTGGGGATCCAGGTGGCTGCTTCTTCCACCAACGCTGGGCGCAGGTAGCCCGCCGCGGTGAGCGGGATGCCGCCGCCGCCGGCCTGGTCGAGGAACCACAGGTGAGCACCGAGCGCGGTACGGAGGTCGTCGTCGGACGGGCGGGTGGGTTCGTCCGGGAGGGCGGCGAGCCGGGTGCCGAGCTCGGCGCCGTCGTCGGTGAGCGAGAGCATGTTCACCAGTTCCAGCAGGCGTGGGTGCAGGCCGCGAGCGCGCAGCATGTACCAGGGCCGGCCGAGCCGCTCGTTCACCTCGGCGGGGTTGAACCGGTCCGGGTCGTCGACGAGTGCGGCCAGGCCGTCATTCATGTACTCGAACCGGGAGTCCTCCGGCGGCGCGGCGCGCTCTCCGTCCACGCACACCGCCGGGGGTGTGCCCGGCTCGGTGGGCAGGGTCTGCTCCAGGCGGAGCGTGAGCTGCCAGTCGTCGCCGTAGTCATACACGTACCGCAGCACGTCGCCGGGCTCGCTCAGCACCTGGTCGAGGCGGACCTGTTCCTCCGGGGTGCCTTCGTCCTCGCCCTCGGCGACGTCGAACGGGCACAGGAAGAGCTGGGCGTAGCGGTCCCACACGCTGCCGCCGACCGCGAACCGGTGCAGGTGGGCGTCCTCCCACCCGAAGGCGTCCTGGATGACCTGGTGCACGACGTCGAGCGTGAGGTCGGATCGCAGATCGAGTCGGCGCCAGATGGGTGGGTGTGCGTCGACGAGGTCGATCCGGATCCGGAGCACGGTCGGGGAAGCTCCCGCCGTGGTCCCGGGGGTTGGCGAGGGGGCGGGGTGATCGCTCACCCGGTCACGGTACCGACCACGGTGGAGAGGTGCTCCACACGGTCAGAGCTCGTCTCTTTCCTGCTTGCGCTTCGCGGCAGCGTCCAGGAGCTCACCGATCGTGCGCGTACCTTCGGCCGCCGTGTTCGAGGCAGTACCGCCGAGCCGGCGCAGCAGCCTGGCTCTCGCCGCGGCATGGTCGCCCGCCAGCAGCGCGACCAGCGCGTCGTCCTTCACCTTCGTGGGCAGCGCGGTCACCCATTCCCGCGGGGCGGGCTGCCCGACGGCGTCGCGGGGCCGGCTCGTGCTTGCCGCCTCGGCCAGGAGGTCGGTGTCCAGGCGGAGGAAGGCGGCCAGTGCCTGCTGCGCCCCGGTCAGCTCTCCGAGTCCATCTGGGACAGGAGGTTCAAGGACGTCCCCGTCGGCGTAGTCGAACGCGTCCTCGTCGATCGCCCACACGCCGATCGCGGCAAGGAACACGAGGTACAGAGGCCGGAGGTCGCCGTCGAGCAGCTCGGCCCGCAACGCCGCGAAGCCGCCGATCGTCCATTCCTCGTCCTCGTCCCAGTAGTCCTCGGTATCGCCCTCGGAGCCGAGGTCCAGGATCAGGTTCTTCCCGGACCGGCGGGCGTCCATGTGCTCGCCGACGACGTACTGGTCCAGATCCACCCCGGACAGCGCGACCGCCGGGATCTTGAGCACCAGGCGTCGCGTGCCCCAGTTCGCGTAGTACAGGTGGAGGTCGTAGTACTTGCGCACGAGCTCGTCCGGAGAGCCCTTGAAGTCGCCCCATTCGTACTCGTTCACGAACGAGGTGGACGTGATCCGTGCCCGCGTCGACAACGCCCGCACCGAGGCCTGTTGGTCAGCAGTCAGCGGCCTGTCGACCGCGAGGAACTCGTAGAACTGGTACTCGCTCACTGTGGAAGGCTCCGGTTCGGGGGGCATCGAGAGCCGAAACCTTATCGGCAGGGGCCGTCACCTGCGCAGACGGAGTTCCCCGGGTACCCCGCCGGTGTGTCCGGCCGGCAGCCGGTGGGACGCCCACGCCCAGTCGATCCGCTCCTGCTCCAGCCGAACCCGTGCCCCGTACCGGTCGCTGACGAGGTCGGCATAGACCGCCGCTTCGGCGTCGGTCAGGCGGGTGAGCGCGGCCGACGTCGGACGTTCTTCCCGTCCCCAGCGGCCCTCGTGGGCCAGGAGGGTGTCCCGGTCCATCAGCACCGAGCGCGCCTGCGGGAGCCACGCGCGCAAGCGGTCGAGGATCGCGAACCCGTGGGTGTCGAGGTCGCCCCAGTAGGTCACGTCGGTGTTCCGGAGCCAGGGGAGCGAGGCTGGCTGGTCGACGTCGAACCCCTTGCCCCACAGGACCAGCCCGCCGCGAGGGACCGGCACGCTCAGGTAGGTGATCTCGTTCTCCACGATCAGTGCCTGCGTAACGACACGGGGAGCGAGTTGCCGGGCCTCGTCCAGGCGCAGCGTCACGTCCGTCACGACGTCGGGCAGGCCGAGTAGGCCGGGTGCGCAGCGCAGCCGGACCACCGTGGGCTTGCCGGACAGGCCGAGGTCGGCGATGAAGCCGGCGGCCCGCGAGCTGACGCCGAGCAGCTCCGCGAGGACAGCCCGGTGTCGCTCGACCAGCTTGGTGTCCACGCCAGGTGCGTCGACCTGGCGCAGGTACCTGCCGGAGCCGCGGTTGTCCCGTAGCCACCGGTAGGCGGCGGTGATCGCCGGCCACTCTGGTTCCAGTGCCAGGGCCCGCAGAGGCTTGTCCAGCACCCAGGTGCGGACGGCGGCGTCGGGCAGGAGGGCGTCGGCGGTCGTGAGCACGCGGCCGAATGCGGCGACGTCGTCGAGGACGCCGAGCAGGCGCCAGGCCTGGTCGAACGACGTGACCACCGCGCGTCCCGGAACTTCGGTGCGGCCGAGATCCCGGCCGCCGACGCTCGTGCTGACCAGGTCGTACGCCCGGCCGCCACGTGAGCCGGCGTCCAAGGCCGCCAGCCAGTCGCGCGCCTCGTCGAAGCGCTCACCGAGGTCTGCGGCGGACGGGCCGTGGACCGGGACATCGAGCACCGGGAACGGGTCGCCCGCCGCGAAGGCGCGCAACAGCGCGCCGTCGTCCCACCGGCGCCGCACCTTCGCCGCGATGTCCGACGGCGCCGTCCAGCGCTTGGCCGGACGCACCGCCCGGCCGCTCACGCGCCTCCCTGCCCGGCGTGCTCGCGCCGCCGCTCGTGGTACTCCTCGATGGTGAGGGTGTGCACGCGGGAGGAGGCACCGGTCGGGTTGTCGACGAATCCGATGGAGTGCACGTACGGCTCGATCACGTGCACCTTCTGCAGCGGGGTCACGATCAGCAGCTGGAGGCCGAGCTTGGCGAACAGCCCGAGCGCGTACCGGGTCGAGGCATCCGAGCCACGGCCGAACGCCTCGTCGATGACGGCAAAGCGAAAGTCGCGCGAGGCCTCGGCGCCCCACTCCAGGCCGAACTGGTAGGCGAGCGACGCGGCCAGGATCGTGTAGGCGAGCTTCTCCTTCTGCCCGCCGGACTTTCCGTCGGAGTCGGTGTAGTGCTCGTGCTCGACACCCGTCTCCCGGTCCTGCTCGGAGGCGGCGAACGTGAACCAGTTGCGCACGTCCGTCACCCGTCGGGTCCACGCCTTGTCGCTGTCGGCGTGGTTCTCTCGGCCGCGGAACCGTTCGATGATGCGGCGCACTTCCTCGAACCGCTGCTCCGTGTACGCGTCGTCCGGGCTGAGCACGTTCGTGGTCGCGGCACGCAGGTCGAACCGGAACTGCTTGATCTCCTGGTTCGGCGTGGGTTCCGCGACCAGGCGCACGATCCGGCCGGGGCTGTAGTCGATCGCCGAGAGTGCCTCGTTGATCCGCTCCACCCGGTCACCGATCTGCTCGGCCTGCCGGCGCAGCCAGGAGAAGAACTGGGTCAGCTCGCGGACGGCGTTGGTGTTGAGCTGGTGCTTGAACTCGGCCTCGAACCGCGGCAGGTCGTCCCGGCGCACCCGGTCCCGCAGGCTCCGGTACTCGCCGATCGCCGCGACGTTGGCGTCCATCTCTGTGGTCGCCTCGGGCCAGCGTCGGCGGACCTCGGACATCTGCTGCTGGATGCTGGTCACGTAGCCGTTCATCTGGCGCTGTGCGTCGTCGACGGCCGCGTTGATGGCGCGCGGGAGCGTCGCGGCGGTCGCGTCGCACTCGTCGATCGTGGCCGGCACCTTGCGACCCAGCCGCTCCTCGAGCAACGGGTAGCAGGCGCGGGCATCCGCGAGAGCGGCCTCGTCGAGCGCGTCGAGGGTGGAGCGTTCCCGGTCGAGGCGGCGCTGCGCGGCCGTGACGTCGCTCTTGAGGCCGCCGATCGTCTCGCCGACGCTGCCGATTCGCTGGGTCAGCTTGTCTTCCCGCTCGGCGAGCTCGCTGAGCTGTCGGTCGATCTCCGTCAGCCGCGACGATCCGGCCACCAGACGGTCGCGCTCGCCGGTGAGAGCCGTCAGGGCGTCGCGGGCCTCGTCCACGTCGACCTCGCGCCAGGTCGTGTACTGGGCCAGGCCAGCGAGCGCGGCGGCGCTGTCGTCAAGGGCGTTCCGCCGCGTGTCCAGCGCAGTGAGCTGGCCGTTGATGCCGGTCAGCTCTCCCTGGAGCGTGCGGGCCTCGGCGTTGAGCGCCTTGATCTTCTGCTCGCTGCCGCGACCGAGCACCCAGGTGCGGGGGTCGTCCGCGCGGCTGCGATCGTCCTTCTCGTGCCGGTCGCGGTCCCTGACCAGACCCTCACGTGTGACGGCACGATCCTCCCGGCGCAGCTGGCCGACGTCGTCGACGCACCGGTGGTCGGCCCGGTGCGCCAGCTCGGCCGCCAGGTAGCCGGCGAAGCCGCCGTCCTCGACCTCCAGGACGTCGTACAGGCGGAGCCCCGGCCCGCGGTCCGCCGGCCGGGAGGGGACCCGGCGCTCCGCGACGCGCAGGTAGACCAGCCGGGTGCCGAGGTGGTTGGCGTTGACCCAGCCGGTCACGTCTTCATACAGGCGCTGGGGCACCAGGAGGTTCTGCGCGAAACCACGCAGGACCCGCTCCGCGGCACCGCGCCACTGCGCGTGCTGGTCGCGCACGTCGACGAGCTCGCCCGCGAACGGCAGGTCCGCCTCGTCGAGGCCCAGCTCGGTGCACAGCCGTTCGCGCAGCTCGACCAGGCGGCCGGGAAGGTTGTTGCGCCGGCGCTCCAGCCCGGAGATCTCCTTGAGCAACGCAGCGCCCCTGCGGTTGATCTCGGAGTGGCGCTCCAGCAGGGGCCGCCTGTCACCGTCGATCCGGCCACGCTCGTCCTTGAGCCCTTCGCGGCGGGCTGCGACGTCGGCCATGCGGCCCGCGAAGTCCGCCGCCGTCGTGACGTCGTCGAGGCTCGCCTGGTCGAGCAGGAGCGCGTAGGCCTGACGACGGACGGTGCGGTCCTGGAGCATCTGCTTGGCCTTCGGGATCGCCTCCTCCAGCTCGCCGAGGCGGTCACCGCCCGCGTTCTGCCGCTCGCCCACGAGGCGGTCCCGCTGCGGGGCGAGCGACCGCCGCTCACGTTCCAGGTCCCGCTGCTCGCCCTCGCGGGCGGTCAGAGTGGTGCGATCACGGTCAAGTGTGGCCGTGAGGATTGCTGCGGCCCGTTCGGCGAGGTAGGGGGCGACGGCGTCCCGCTGGCGGACGTGGGACCTGTGCCGTTCGACGGCTTCCTCGTAGCGGTCGCAGGAGTCGATCAACGGGTCGAGAGCAGCGAGCTGCTCGGTCGCTCGGCGGACGGCCTCGTGCGCCTTCGTGAGGTTCTCGAAGTGGTCGACCATGCCGCTCACACGGCTGGCGGCGTCGGCAGGCTCCAGCATGTGGCCGCGGACGAACTCGTTGAGGTTGCCCACCGACTTCATCGAGACCGTCTGGTGGAACAGCTCCATCGCCTGCTCCGAACGGATCCCGAGCAGCCGTCGTACCCGCCGGGAGTACTCGGGGAACGTCGTGTCGACGTGCGCACCCGCCGCGCGCAGCCGGGATCTGAGGGCCTTCAGGTCGGCGCCGAAACCGCTGAAGTCGGGGTCGACCGAGAGGTCTGCCTGCGCGGTGACGAAGAACCGGTCGGGCTGACCGGTGCGGTCCCGCTGGTGGAAGACCTGAGCGATCGTCACGGTCTCGTCGAACCCGGCGTTGCCGAAGACACCCAGGATCACCGAGTACGACGTGTGATCGCGCAGGCCGACGGGTCGCGATGCACCAGTGGTCTCGTTGCGCTCCGACTTGTAGTGGCCCAGCACGTACGACCGCAGCGTGCGCTCCTTGCTGTCGGCCCCCGCCGCCTTGTTGTACGCGATGCGGTTGGCCGGCAGCAGCAGGGTCGTCACGGCGTCGACCAGGGTGGACTTGCCGCTGCCGATGTCGCCGGTCAGCAGGGACGTCTGCCCTGCCGGCGAGAGCGACCACACGTGCTTGTGGAACGTTCCCCAGTTGTAGACCTCGATGCGTTGCAGGCGGTAGCCGGTGAGCTTGTCCGTCGACTCGACCTCCACCGCCGAGAACAGTGCGTCAGTCATCGGACCCGCTTCCCGTCTGAGCGTTCGCGTACTCGGTGAGCTTCGCGTCGAAGTCGCCCATGGTCGATGCGTCGACATATGCCTTCAGGACGCGGCGCACCTCCCACAGGTCTGTCTGGCCTCGCAGCTCGCGGAGGAAGCCCAGGTCCCTGACCTGGCCGATCGTCCGCACCGCCTGGTCCAGGACACGTGCTTCGTTGGTCGACTCCGCGAGGAAGACACGCAGCATCTCGACGATCTGGTCGCGGCTCAGGACGAGGCGACCCTCGCCGCCCGTCGCCTCGAACTCGGCGAGGCGCTTGCGCAGCAGCACGAGCAGCAGGCTCACGTTGTAGGTCAGGGCACGCCGGTTGACCAGGCGGGGGAGCGGCTCCTCGCCATCCTCCGCCTCTCGGGCGCGCAGGTAGGCGTAACCCTCGACGTCGTCGATCACCACATCGACGCCGATGGCAGCGAAGTGGTCGCGCACCGGCCCCGCATGACGGCCCAGCGCCACCCACCTGGTCTCGTCCGACTCGCGGTACACGACGCCACGCATCAGGCCGATCACGGCCGTGCCGATCGCCTGCTCCTCCGGGGTCCTCATCGGCGGGTCACCGTCACCTTCGGCATCGTGACCCGGCGCGGGACGCCGTCCGGGTCGGTGTACTCGACGACCATCTGCTCGGTGTCGTCCACGTCGACCGCGACCTGCTCCTGGTCGCCGAGCGACAGGTAGCCCACGATCTCGGCGACGCCCTGCTCGACCGGGTACATCAGCACGACGTCGCTGAGGACGGCGGTGCTACGCGGCGGCACCACGGCAAGGATGTTGTCGACCAGGCGCGCGGTGTCCACGAACCGCTGCTCCAGCAGGGCGTCGATCTCGACGGGGTCGGGCTCCTCGGGTGCGATCAGGCTGTCCACTGCCGACGCCGGGACCGTGTCGTACAGGGGGCGTTCGAACGGGAGCGCGACGGCGACCCCGGGCTGGTCGACCTCGAGGCCGACCCCTGATGAGTCCGGCGGAGGCGCGTTGCGGACCGCTATGGCGGTCGCCTCGATGGAGCGGACGAGGTCGAGGACGCGCCGGTTCTCCAGCCAGACGCGGTCCTCGAGGAACCTGCGCAGCTGCTCGGACAGGTTGCGGACGGTCTGCTGAGTGCGCTCGGCGGCGTCGGACCAGTCGTGGTGCACGGTGCGCAGCCGCTGGTCCGCGCCGATCCTCGGGATCGCCTGCACCTGGGCGAGAAGGCCGGCCAGCTCGTCCTGGCGGTCCTCGCTGAGCAGGAAGTCGTAGAACGCCTGGAAGCTGCGCCCCTGGTCGGAGGCGGCGATGTCGGTGCGGCTGCCGACCAGCTCGGCGAGCAGCCCGCCCTTGCCGCCGTCCCAGCTCGCGATCTTCTCGCGCGCCGACCGGTCCAGGGCCCGGAAGTTCTCCTCCACCTCGCGGAAGTCGGACAGCAGCTCGCGAGCAGTCGAGGAGAACTGCTGGTACCGGTCGCGGACCGCAGTCTCGTCCATGACCGCGACGTTCCCCGCCTCGACCTGTGCGATCTCCTCGTCGATCTCCGTCCGGCGCCGCTGCAGCTCGGCGAGCCGGACGGCCGGGTCCTCCTGCGTGCCGTGGACGATCTGCCGCAACAGCTCCACCAGGGTGTGCAGGCGGGACTCGGTGCCCACGAAGGACCGCGCCTGCAAGCCCTCGACCCACCGGTAGGCCCGTTCGAGCGCGGGCGTCGCGTCGTAGTGGATCTCGTCCGAGTCCGCCGGGTAGTAGCGCCGCAGCCAGCCAGACTCGGTGCCGGACCAGTCGTCGAGGTATGCCTGGGGCTCCGAAGGGTAGCGGTCGGGATCCGTGCGATGCAGGTCCAGTAGGACGTCGTCCAGGGCGGCCGTCAGATGACCGGCTGGGGTCGGGCCGCGGTTGGCGTCGATGAAGTGCGCGCCGAGGAAAGACAGGATGAGAGGGGCGTTGCGGGCGCGCAGCAGGCGCCACGCGGGGTGGCGCTCCCGGAGCTGATCGACGAGGTCAAGATCCATCGGGAGACAGAGTAGACGCGGCCACTGACAGTGGTATTGCGCGCGCAGATGGACCTGCGTGCAGGTCATCCACGGTCGCCAAGGAAACTGCCGGGGCCGAGACTCGTGCGGACCGCAAGCCAGGATTCTGGGGTCGCCGATGAATCCCGTTTCGATGATCTCGTTGGCGCAGTTGGCACCTCGAGCGGAGTGCCGATGGCCACCACGAAGTTCGCAACGTGGTAGGGGCGGGACGTACCTCTCTGGTGGCATCGCCGCCCAACTCACAGGGCCGCCAGCGGCCGACCTGGCCGACCAGACGGTGGCGACGTGGAGTCCATCGCAACATCATTGCGACTCGTGCGGGGCCGTCACCAGCCCAGGAGGGCATAGACGTGTTGACCGCCGACGTCGGCGGTGTCGTCCGAGCGACGAGTACCGGCGCGGCCGCGCGTAAAGCAGATCCCTGGAGTTGTCGACGCTACGCCGGGCGCCTCGGAGCCGGGCTTTGATCCATCGGGATACATCGACTTCGCGAACCTGACGATCGCCGTCGCCCTCGCGGCCATCACCGTGATCACGTTCGTCCTGGCGGTCGGGGCGGTGGTTGGGCTACGGACGCTCAATGAGGCGCGGCGCGACCGTGATGCCCTGCGGGCCGAGCTCGTGGAGGCGGCTCGGAGACGGTGGGAGCTGGATGATCGGTTGCGCGCGTTCGAGCAGGAGTCGGAGCGGATCGTCCTGGCGGCCCACCTCTACAACGAGGGGCAGTCGGCGTACATCGAGGCGGACTACGACCGGGCTGTCACCTACTACCAGCAGGCTCTGGAGATCCAGCCAGGCAACGGGCGGATCAGGGTGCGGCTGGCTCGCTCCTACATCAACAAGGGGTTGAACAGGCTCGCCGAGGCGATCCTCGAGGCAGCGGATCCGGTTGACGCCGACTCGGCCGGCACGTGGCGTGCGCTCGCGACGGCCTACCGATACGAGGCGCCGGATCGCGCGATGGACCACATCAAGAAGGCGATCCGTGCGGACGAGTCGTCGTACGAAAGCTGGGACTACCTCGGTTTGCTGCTGCGTGACCAGGGCAGGTGGGACGAGTCGCTCCAAGCGCACCGGACGGCGATGTCGCTGGCGCCGATGGAGCCGACATCGTTGTTCTTCGCCGCGCTGATGGCGCTGAGGGTGGGTGAGACCGCGGAGTCGAAGACGCTGCTCGTGGAGGCCGTGAAGTGCGTCCAGCTCAAGCGTCGGACCGGGCAGATGAAGAGGGCATGGGCCGACGTCATCGAGTGGGCTCACGAGTACTCGCGGGGCACGGTGTCATCACGGGCGAAGGCGCTGCGGATCGCCAAACAGATGCCACAGTACAGCGAGGCGCGGAATCGACAGGCCGTGCTCGGCCACATGGAGTTCTACCTGGTCGCGGGCGGGGAGAACCCGTCTGAGGACCTCTGCCTGCGAGCGTTCCGCCCGCCTGATCCGGAGGAGAGTCCTGCGTGAGCGTGTTGCCCCGCGATGTCGTGATCGAGTTCGCAGGCATGCCCAAGAGCGGCAAGACGACGGTGCTGGACGTGGTGTCGCACCGGATCCGGCGTGCGGGCTGGGCGGTGGGTGACTTCCATGGCGGCGGACGCTATGCGCCGATCGACAAGAACGACCTGGCGAGCCTCAATCTGTATCTGGCCGGCAGCGCGTTGCAGTACCTCGCCGCCGTCGGTGCCGACGAGCGGCCGCCGCGCTTCCATCTCCTGGACCGTGGCCTGAACGACCGGATCATCTTCTCCCGCGCGCTCAACGCCCTCGGCCTCGTCACCGATTCCCACCTTGCGGCTGTCGAGGCCATC
The DNA here is from genome assembly GCF_013004695.1 of Promicromonospora citrea. Lineage (GTDB taxonomy): Bacteria > Actinomycetota > Actinomycetes > Actinomycetales > Cellulomonadaceae > Promicromonospora > Promicromonospora citrea. Next base: position 23,781 of record NZ_JABEMG010000019.1, on the reverse strand, counting down.
GCGAGTGAGCCGGGCGTGCGGAGTCGCGTCCATGCGTGCTTCGTCTTCGTCACGACACCGGAGATAAGCCTGCAACGCGAGGCGGCCAACCGACTCACCACTGCGGAGGGTCGCATCATGAACACCACCAAGCTGGAGGCGCTCCGCGACGCCGCTCGAACGTTCGTGAAGGAGCCGACAACAGACGGCCTGCTGATCATCGAGCTCGACACGGCGCTCCTGGACGGGCGGGTCCAGGACACGGCCCGGTCCGTGTTGGCCACGATCGCGAGCCTGTTGGCTCCCGAGGTCGCCTCCACCCTGGAGGCCGCAGAATGAGGACGAAGCTGGCTCCTGCATCCCTGTTCGGTGACGAGGACTTCCGCAAGACGCTCGGCACAGTCGCCCTGACCAAAGGTGTCTACGACCTGACGCACGCCCGCCACGTCCGCTCCCTGCAAGCCGCACGCAGTCTTGGCGACAGCCTTGTGGTCGGCCTCGCCACGGACGAGTCGGTGCGGCAAGCGAAAGGTGCTGGCCGTCCGGTGCTGTCCTTCGAGGAGCGCGTGGAGATCCTCAGTGCCTTCGCGTGCGTGGACTACGTCGTTGCCTACGACGTCGGAGCCGTGGCCGAGGCGGTCCATGCCGTGCGGCCGAGCTACCTCTGCGCGAGCCGCTTCACCTTCCTCAGTGCTGCGGAGCGCGCCGACCTCGAGTCACTGGGGACGGAGCTGTGCACCGTGGAACGACCACCTGTCCGTTCGACGTCGGACCTCATCGCCTCGATCCTCGATCACGGGAAGGCCCGATCGTGACTGAACCGCTGAAGATCGGCGTGAGCTTCGCCGTCGAGGGACCAGCTGCCGATGACTGCGCCCTCATCAACGCCACGATCGATCAACGGCATGGGTCGCTCGTGCGTTACGGCGAGACGGGTAACAGCCGGCCCCACGTCACCATCGCGCTCGGGACCATCGACATCGGCGACCTCGACGCGGTCATCGCGATCCTTGCCGAGGCTGTGCCGCGCCTCAAGCCGTTCGTCCTGCGGTTCGGCGCACCTGTGCGCGAGACGGTCACGGGCCAGTACGTACTTGCCGACGTGAGCGCGCCCGTGGCCGTGCTGTCCTGGCGTGCCAGTGTGAGCGCGGCGATCGTCACGCTCATGAGCAGCCTCAGCCGGACCACCGGAGAACCGCATCTCACCCTGGCCGTCGTCGAGGACCATTTCGACGACGTCGACCGGCTTCTGGCTCGGTCCACCGCCAGAGTCCGGGACTGCGCCGTCCGATCCATCGACGTCGCGCATGCCGGGGCGAAGGGCATCAAGGGTGATCTCATCCAGCGGTTCAGGCTCAATGACGCCTGACCTCCTGTCGGCCAAGGGCGAGATGGTTCCTGGGCCGTGGGCGACACCATGAGATTCATCGCGCACGGCTCGCTGCTTCTTCTGGACGGCGATATGCTCGGGCCCCGAGCCATTGAGCACGGCGGACGGACCTTGTACCGGTTCATGGACTATCTCTATGTGCCCGTTCCTCCGGCCGATATGGATCCGCACCTCGTGCAGGAAGTGTGCGAGCTCCGGCTCAGCGAACGGGCACGTGTACTGGACCGCCGCATCCACGCCAGAGTCCAGGCAGCGATGATCAAGGTCGTCCGTGAATGCGGTCTGGCCCCGGGGAATGTCCTGGACTTTGGCACCGGCACTGGTGAGTCTGCCGAGACACTGCGGACCGAACTCACACCGCGCGTCGCCGGATGTGACATGAGCTGGGCGTCGCTGGCCGCGGCGCGCCCCCGGAACGCCGTCACGGTCGCGCCGCATGGCCCGCTGCCGTTTGCCTCCGGCACGTTCGACCTCGTGCACGCGCTGTTCGTCATGCACTTCAAGATTCCTGCCCCGATGCTCACCGAACTGCACCGCTGCACCGCATCGGGCGGAGGGCACCTTGTCGCCAACTGCTACGGCGACAGCATCGAGCCGTACCGCGAGCGGATGCGCGCAGCGAACTGGGGACTTGCCATGTCCGTACCGGTAACGGGGGTCGCGGGGCACGTGATCGACCTGTGGGAACGGGTTCGCCGTGTCGAACGGCCGCACTGTCGGGTCGATCAGATCGCTGGCACGAAGTCGGCTGGGGATGGCGGCTCCCGCATGGACGTCGAAAGGGCCGTGCCGAACTGCGACGCGAAACCTGTCACGGAGTCAGAAGGGCGGAGTCGCATCGATTGCTCCACTCCAGAGTGACCACATCAGCCGATTCCCGTCCCGAGCCACCCGATGGTGAGCGTGCCGTGCGGTCGTGGCAGAACCGCAACGGACGGTGGGACGTCGCCGGGATCGGTGCCGGTGGGCCACCATTGGAAGAGCGGTTCGGCGCCACGGTGGCGGGCTCCATAGTGGGCGATCGTATCCGCGAGCCGCTTGGTGAGGCGGGTTGCGTCGGGTCCCTTACCGATCGCGCCGACCTCGACTGTGCTCTCTGAGGCCGGACGACGGTGCAGGGCTGCGAACGAAGTCCCGTCGACCAGGGCCGGGTAGAACGACATGTCCGAGCCGCGGTCGGCCGGCTCCTCGGCCTCCATCGCGCATGCGCCCGGTTGGATGAGGAGGTAGGTGAGCAGGTCGAGCCAGATGGTGCGGTTCTTGTAGATCACGCCGGACCACGCGTCGATCGGGTCGGTCGCCAGTACGTCGTCCGACACCCCAAAGCGCTCGGGGACCTCACTGCCGGGAAACTTGAACGCGACCGGCTTGCCTGACGGGCCTGTCAGCAGGGCAGAGGCCGGGTTGAACAACCCCGAGCCCTGCAGCGGCACGAACCCGCCCGGCACGGTCGACTCCGTGACGAGCCGTCCATCCTTCTTGCGGAAGCCGATGATGCGCCGGAGCCCTGGGGCGATCTGGAGGGGGACGACCAGGATTCCGTCGGGTGCGAGCTGTTCGACCCACGTCTCGGGCAGAGACCAGGGGGAGACGGTGACCATGATCCGGTCGAACACACCGCGGCCGAGCGGTTCGGACGCGTCGGCGGTGACAACTTCGACACTTTTGGTGAGGCCGAGCAGTTCGAGTCCGGTGCGTGTGCGGGTAGCGACTCCCTTGTCGATGTCGACGCTCACCACTGTTCCTGTAGGTCCGACGAGGTGAGCGAGCATCGCCGCGTTCGGGCCTCCGGACCCGATCTCCAGCACACGCTGGCCTTCCTGGATCCGGGCCTGGTGCAGGTTCCCCGCGTGTCTTGTTGACCGCACTACTGGCGTGTCGTCCCCTCGGTGTGCGATGTCGGCCCTGACGCTGATGCCCTCTTGATCGATCGTGAGGGGGCGGCATCGATGATGCAGAGTGACGTCGATGGTGAGGGTGGCGGCCGTTCGGTCGCAGAACTCGTAGTGGTGCGCAGCGGCGCGGTCCGGTCGACGGGCGCGGCGGATCTGCCATGGGTCGTGATCGACGGTGCGGGCGTAGCGATCGAGCCGGTCAGTGAGTTCTTGCGCGAGCTTCTGGCGTGCGGGAACGGGGCATCTTCGTGTCGTTCGTACGGCTACGACCTGCTGCGCTGGTTCCGGTTCCTGGCCGCGGTCGAGGTGCCCTGGGACCGTGCGCAACGCGACGAAGTGCGCGACTTCGTGCTGTGGCTGCGCACGAGTGACAACCCCGCCCGAGTGCGAACCCGGCCGGATGCGCCTTCGCCGGGGTCGATCAACGCCAGGACCGGGAAGCCGTCGCTGTCGGCTGGGTACGCGCCGGCGACGATCAATCATGCACTGTCGGTGGTCGCGGCGTTCTACGCCTTCCACGTCCGGACCGGCAAGGGGCCGATCGTCTCGCCCGTTCCGCCGCAGTCTCGTCGCGGCGGGCGAGTCCACGCCCATCACAACCCGACGGAACCGTTCAGGCTGCACAAGCGGGGCAGCTACCGTCAGAAGCAGCCTGACCTGCCGCCTCGCGCGGTGCCCGACGACGTCCTGGACGACACGTTCTCCCGGCTGGAGTGCAACAGGGACCGGGCCATGTTCAGCATGTTTCTGTCCTCTGGTGCCCGGGCCTCGGAACTGCTGGGCATGAGTGTCGGGGATGCGTGCCCAGGCGAGGGGCGCATCTACGTGGCGACCAAGGGACTGGGCGGGATGAAGCAGGCCTGCCCGGCGGCGCCGGAGGCCTTCACGTGGCTTGCTCTCTACCTCGGCGAGCTCGCAGGTGAGGGGCACCGGCCCGAACCGGACGAGCCGTTGTGGTGGACCCGGCGCAATCCGTTGCGGCCGCTGACCTACACCGCTGTGCGCGCGGTGCTGCGACGCATCAACGACTCGATCGGCGCCAACATCACGCTGCACGACCTGCGGCATACCTTGGGGCTCCGGCTGATCGCCGACCCGCAGGTCACTCTCGTCGATGTCCAGCAGGTCTTGCGGCACCGGCAGGTCACCACGACGGGCCGCTACCTGCGGCCTCGCGTGGATGAGGTGATCGCCAGGGTTCATGAGCACTACCCCCGCCCGCGGCCCAGGCCGCGTCCGCTGGCGGGCTGGACGTATGACGAGCAGGACCTGTCCGACGTGTTCGGGGTGGACTGATGGTCGGCCGACACGGGCAGACGACTCGCGTGACGCGGGTCAGCCGCCGCGAGCCCGCCGTTCTCACCGCGCCCGCCGGTCCCGCCTACGTTCCCGCGGTGCCCGGCCGAGAGCATGAGACGCGGCGGGCGCTTGCCGAGGCCATGGTCACCCTGCTGGACGAGCAGCCGACCCACGCTGAGCGGCATTTGCACGAGCTGGCGCTCACGCGCGTGTTGGACTGGCTGGAGACCTTCGCCGGCGAGGACTGGCAGGACCGGTGGCTGCACAGCGCTTCCGACCAGCGTGGTCATGGTTGGTTGCCGGACGTTCCCACCGCGCATCGCTACTCGCTGACCCGAGGTATCAGGATCCTGATCGTCCTGCGCGTGATCCGTCCCAGCTACGCATGGTTCTCCGCCAGCCGTCTGCTCGGGGTCTACTCCCAGTTCCGCCGGCACAACCACGCCGCCGCCTTCGTTGCCATCGAGGCGCGCACGGCTCGCGCGGACGCTGCCACCTACGGCACCTACGCATTGAACCTGCTGACGCACATCGCGATCGCCACCGGGAAGTCGCCCCGAGACTTCGACATGGTCGACTTCAACACCTACCGGGCTGCAACCTCGACAGATGCCCGATTAAGGCACCTTGTCTAGTGCGGAGAAGCTGCGCAAGGCGGCCGAGCGAGCCGATCTGCGCGACGTCGACGGAACACCGCTGCGGTTCACCCCGCACGACTTCCGCCGCGTGTTCGCCACCGAGGCCGTCAACGGGGGACCTGATTTTGGCTCATGCGTTCCCCACACGTCGCCACAACGGCGCCTGCGTCGGAAAGTCGGTGCAGCGAACACAACTATGTGAGCCGCCCTCGCAGCGGCGGACGCGGTCGCCGACAACCGGATCGCCGCATCGAGTCGCTGCCGACTCCCTGCCGACCACAGGCATACCACGGCTTGGGAAAAATTCACCCGCAGAAACCCCCACAGATGTCACACAACACTCATACGGGCGAATACGGTTGCCTCGGGCACCCCCAACCAGGGTGCCATTGGATCAAATAGAGGAGAACCTTTGAACTCCCCCGATCGCAATCCTAGGAGCCGCGCCGTAGTGGCGCTCCTCGCGACGTCCGTGGCCATGAGCGCAGCGTCCTTCCTGCCGGTGGGCGAGAGCGTGGTCGTCGCCCTACGCCTGGGCGGTTTCGCCCTGCTGCTCGTCAGCTTCGTGTTCGCGCTCCTGAACCTGCGCCTCGCTCAGAACTCACCCCAACGGCGGCTTGCCGTCGGGGCAGGTGTGACGGCCGTGGCCGTGATCTTTGCCCTGGTCGCCTACGTCGCTGTCCGCCCGGCGCACGAGGGGGCGCCGGTTCCCACCGCGTTCGCGCTCAACCTGTCCGAGAGTGGCGTCAGCCAGGTCTCGGAGCGAACGGTGACGCCTGACAGCGTGGATCAAGAACACGCGATGGACGTGGCAGTCCAGCTTGACGAGCAGGGTGATGAAGTCGCCGGTGGTGCCGGCGACGCGCTGGTCACAGCCGCTCAGGACGCGGGGTACGAGCCGCGCAGCGGGCTCAGCCCCGACTGGGATGCTGCGTTGGTCACCGAGACGGCTGGCATCTACTTTGTCACGGTGCCATTGCTCGGTACCGATATTCCCGAACTGACGAAGGTTGTCTTCTCCCACGACAACGGCACAACCACCGTGGTTGAGATGTCAGCAAGCTTCTCCGATGTGGCGCACGCTCAACTCGACGTCTGGCAGAACGGCGCCCACACCGACGCCATCACGGCAGAGAACCCGGAGTTGATGGAGGCTGACGGGAGTGTTGCTCAGGTCGGCTGGTGGGACAGGTTGAACAGCTGCCTGTCGAGTGCGGGCATCAACTGGGCCGTGATCACGCTGGTCTCAGCTGCGTGCGCCGCTGCATGCGTCGTGACAGCAGGCACCGCATGCCTCCTCTGCATCTCCGCGGTGATTGGTGGCTCGACCGGAACCATCGCTGGATGCATTCAGCAGGCAAGCAGCTGACCCTCTGAGCCAGTCAATGGAGTACGTTTGGGCGGGTGTGTCAGGCGCCTCGTCGGCGCCTGCGCGCCCGCCCTTCATGACGCGACACGGCGGTTGCTGACGTGGCGAAACCACCCGTGCGGATGGCTGGCGAGAGCCTGCCCACAGAGTTGACGAAGCGAGGATCTGCGGTGACTGACCGGAAAAATGCTGCGCCCACCCGGAAGCGACGCGGCAGGCCCGTGGTGGCGCTCATGTTCCTCGCAGTTGCGCTGATCGCAGCCTCGCAGATCGACGCCTTCGCCCAGTTCGCGCTCGTGCTCTGGCTTGCGGCGTTCGCGGCTGTACTTGTTGCCCTGCTCCTTGCCGTGCGCGAATGGCGAGCAACTCGGAGGTAGACCTGCCTGGGGCCAGGTCATGGAGCCTGGGGAAGGCGGAGGCGCGACTGCAACATCTTGGCCGATCGACCGGCAGGCTCCGGAGCTGCGGCGTTAGTGCAGAGAAGCATCACCGGTGCGGACAGCGAAGACAGGATCCTGCCGTCCTCACTGAACCTCGTCTCGACGACGTCGTTGATCGCGTACGGCAGCTCGGCCGGAGTGCCGGCTGGTGCGAACACCTCGCGCGGCACGGCACGGAACGCGGCCTCGATCGCGGGGTCCGTGAGCACGCCCGACCCGATGAGCTCAGCGATCATCCGCTCGCGCAAGGCTTCGAAACTCAACGTCCGGTCAGCCTCGATGCCGGTCTGCGCATCGGCCTGTGTCATGCGTTCCCCCTGTCAGTCGCCTGTTTCGCCTGATCAGTCCCGAACAGTTGGCGGACCGACGAAACTCCCTCGAGCGCGATCTCTGGACGCAATTCCTCCGAGCGGGTGGCCCATTGTTTCCCGACCTGGACCTGAACGACCCGACGTGGGGCAACCTCGAAGACCCGGACTGGTCGATAGAGTTCAACATCGGCCGTGAGGACCCGGTGGAGTCGATCATGCTGCACGTGCGGGGCGGTGGGGACGTCGTCGAGGTGATCCAACGGGCCGCACGGGCCCTCGGGTGTCGTGCGCTCGATGGCTCGTCCGGTGAGTTCATCGAAGACGGCGGCGCGGACGGCTGGGCTGACTTCCAGGCGTACCGGGACAGCGTGCTCGGCCAGGGCGGCGTCAGCTAGCGACCGAGCTCGTCCTCGACGAAGGCGGGCCGCGCCAGCGTGATCGCCGGGATGGTCGCCACGAGGGCGACAGCGGTCAGGAACAGCAGCGGCACGGTCCACCCGCCGCTGGCCTCGTGCAGCAGCCCGACGAGCAGCGGCCCGAGCGCGCCGAGCGCGTACGCGACGCCCTGAGCGAAGCCGCTCAGCGCGACGGTGCCTGCGGGGGTGCGGGTACGGACGTTGATGAGCACGAGGCTGACCGGGAACAGGATCGACCCCGAGCCGATGAGCAGCACCCAGACCAGCGTGAGCGTCGCGGGCGCGAGCAGGAGGCCGGCGTAGCCGAGCACGAAGCTCGCGATTCCGACGGCGAGCAGCCACCCGACGTTGCGGACCCGCGCGACGAGCAGGGGCGCGACGAGCGCGATGGGCACGCTGATCAGGCCCGTGACGGCGAGCAGCGCCCCGGCCTCGGTCGGCGTCGAGCCGGCGACGTCGCCGAGGATCTCGGGCAGCCACGCGAAGGCCGCGTAGGTGCAGATCGTGCTGGTCGAGAAGGCGACGGTGATCGACACCGCCACGCGTGACCGCCACAACCGTGTGACGGGGGCGGCAGGTGCGGGAGGCGGGGACTCGGCGGCGGGGACTCGGCGGCGGCAGCCGCGAACCGCTGGTGGCGTTCGCGCGCGATCACGACGAGCCACGGGCCGAGCGCGACGGCCGAGGTGGCCGCCCAGATGCCGAGCGAGAACCGCCAGCCGACCTGCTCGGCGATCGGCGCGGCGAGGGCGGCGGGCACGGCGGTGCTCACGCCGACGATGCAGCCGTACACCGCGGTCAGCAGGGCGACCCGGTCGGGGAAGTAGCGCCGGACGACAGACGGCAGCAGCACGTTTGCCGATGCCCGTGCCGGCGAACGCGACGATGCTGCCGACGAGCAGCACCGCGAAGGCCGGGGCGAACGCGCGCACGAGGTGGCCCGCGGTCATGAGCAGCAGCGCCAGCACGATGCCGCTGTCGAGACCGATGCCGCGGGCGACGCGCGGCGCGATGAACCCGGAGACCGCGAACAGGATCGGCGGCAGCGTGCCGAGCAGCCCGACGCCGATGGTTGAGATCGGGACATCCACCCGGATGTCGGCGAGGATCGGCGAGATCCCCGCGACCGCCTGGCGCAGGGTGAGGGCGACGAGAACGATGCCCAGCAGCGCGGCGGTACGTCCCGCCCACAGCGGGAGGGGGCGGCCCTCGGGCATCCTGCGAGTCTAGGTGCACCCCGTGAGGTGTTGGGCGAGCGGGCAGCCTGAATCAGTAAGGGACTCGCGATCTGGAGGGCCGACGGTTCGTCCAGCGACTCCCGGCGAGCTCCGACTGCTAACCGTGTAGTGCCTGGACTTCAGCCGGAGCCATGTTCGGCCGAAGGGCAACGATGTCGTCGGCCCAGTGCACGACGACGATCCCGTCGTCCGGGAATGTTGTGTGCTGGGCCAGGAGGGCGATGAACTCGGCTTCGAGCTCGTCGTCGCCCTCGACTCCGATGGCCTGGTTGTCCGCGTGGAAGTTCGCCACCACGACGTGCCGACCATCTCCGATCGTGAGCTGCTTGGACAGCAGGCGGGCCAGGTCAGCGAGTTCAGGACCTGTGATGTCGACGTCCTCGGCGGACGGCCATCGCCGCACAGCGGCAGCGGCGATCCGATCGGAATCAAACCTGTGTTCACCCGGGGTAACTGCCACCAGAAGGTCTGTCATGGATCTCCAATCACTCCGGGACGATCCGAACATATCCTCGGATGCCGAGTTGCTTCATCCGGGCCTCGATGAACTCGGCGGCCTTCGTGCTGTTCGTCGTCAGTTCGACCACGCCGTCACCGCCCATCACCTCGTCACCGGCCTTCTGCAACCTGAGCAGCGTCTCGTCCATCTCGTTGATCGCAGCCTCTCGAAGAAGTCGCTGCCACCACTCGCGGGCTACGGGACGGGAGCTCGCGACCGGTGGGGGTGCCGGCGCATGCCCGAGCGGCATCGTGGGCATCCTCACCCCCGGTAATTTGGGCAAACCGTACGGCGGCGGTGGTCGTTGGGGGCAAGAACCCACGGCGCCCCCGTCCTCAGAGAAGCACCCGCCTCACCGCACCTCCCCCCGCGTGACCCGAACCAGCCCGACGACGGCAGGAACGACCACCCAGGCCGCCAGCCCGCTGAGGAACCGCCCCAGGTCGCCCGGGTCCACCCCGTCCGCGAACCCGGCGACCGCCGCGCTGTCGAGCCACGGCAGGACGGGGACCAGCGCGGACACGTTGGCCAGCATCCCGGTCATCATCGGCCACACCAGCACCAGGACGATCGCCGCCGGTGCGTTGCCGATCGCCAGGCCGAGCGCCCACCCTGACAGTGCGCCGATCACCGTCCCGGCGGCCCAGCAGGCCAGCGTCGCCGTCTCGACGGACCAGTTCGCAACGTCGCCGGTCACCAGGGCGCCGACCGGCACGATCACCGTCGCGGCCACGACGGCGAACACGACGACCAGCAGCCCGAGCGTCGCCGCCGCGACCGCCTTGGCCGCAGCCACCCGCCGGCGGTGCGGGGTCACGGTGTAGGTGACCAGCGCCGTCCGGTGGCTTCCCTCGGCCGTGACCAGGAGGATCGCCATGACGACGACGAGCGTCCCGCCCGGCACCCCCGCCAGCTGCGCCACCTCGGAGAACGGCGCTCCCGGACGCAGGAGCAGCGCACCGCCGCCGAACACCCCGGCGAGCACCGCGGCGACGCCGATCAGCACGGCGCCCGAGATCGTGTCGACGAGCTTGCGCAGCTCGACCAGGCAGAGCCGGGCGATCATGCCGCGGTCCGTCCGTCGTGGGCGGCAGCCGCGCGGTCCACGCCGTCGGTCAGGGCGAAGTAGTGGTCGGCGATGCTGCCGTGCGCCGCGGCCAGGTCCGCCGTCGTGCCGGAGCTGAGGATCTGCCCGCCACCGATGATGACGAGGTGGTCGGCGAGGTGCTCCACCTCGGCGAGCTGATGGCTCGACAGCAGGACCGTGCGGCCCTGCGCGGCCTGGTCCCGGAGCAGCTCGGCGAGCCAGCGCTGGCCCTGGGGGTCGAGCCCGTTGGCAGGCTCGTCGAGCACGAGGACGTCCGGCTCGCCCAGCAGCGCGTGCGCCAGACCGAGGCGCTGCCGCATCCCGAGCGAGTAGCCCTGCACCCGCCGTCGTCCCTCGCGGCGGCTCAGCCCCACGAGGTCCAGCGCCTCGTCAACCCGGCGTCGCGGCAGCCCGAGCGCGAGACAGGTGAGCGTCAGCGTCTCGCGCCCGGTGCGGCCCGGGTGGACGGCGTTCGCGTCGAGCAGCACGCCGACGGTCGCCGCGGGGCGCTCCAGGAGGCGGTACGGACGACCGCCGATCGTGGCCTGCCCGTGGTCCGCCCGGGCCAGGCCGACGAGGATGCGCAGGGCCGTCGACTTGCCGGCGCCGTTCGGACCGAGGAAACCGGTGACCGCTCCCGCCGGGGCGTGGAGGTCCACCGCGTCGAGCACCACCTGGCCGTGGTACGTCTTGGTGACGCTGTCGAATCTGATCATGGCAGCACTGCACCACCGCCGACCGGCCGACGGCATCGGGCTCCCGGCTGGACGCCGTCGGCCGATGGGCCGGCGAACGCGAGCCGAAGGTCGCTAAGGCGCTCGCACGGCGATTCCTAGACTGACCGGGTGACCTCCCCGCAGCTTTCCGTGCCCGCGAGCCCTTCGGTTCCTGGTGACGCGGCGTCGACGCGCGCCGTCGTCGGCTGGTCGGTGGCGGCAGGGCTGTGGCTCTACTACCTGACGCCGGTCCTGGCTCGTCTCCCGGAGGTCCCCTGGCCGTTGGTGGCGCTCGTCGCGGGGAGCGGGACCGTCGGCGTGCTCGCCGTGCTGCTCCACCGCCGGCACCCGCTCGCCGCGGTGGTCGTCGCCGGGGTGACGCTGGTGGTCTCCCCGGCGGCCCTCGGCGCCGTCCTCTACTGCCAGGCGTCGCTCGCGCGACGCGGCTCCCGGCAGGTCGCGATCGCCGCGGGGGCGGGCGTTGTGGCGCTGAAGCTGGTCGGGCTGCTCATGCTGGCGGCCGACGAGCCGTGGAGCTCTGCTTCGACCTTCGAGCTCACGCTGACGGTCGCGGGCACGGCTCTGGCGACGCTGACCGGCTGGCTGGTCACGAGCCGGACGGCCGAGACGCGGCAGCAGTCGGCGGCCGCCCTCGCGCGGCGCGAGGCCGACGAGGCGCGGCTCGAGCAGGCACGCATGGCCGAACGGGAGCGCATCGCGCGCGAGATGCACGACGTCCTGGCCCACCGGCTGTCGCTCGTCGCGCTCAACGCGGGTGTCCTGGCCTACCGCACGGACCTCGACTCCGGCACGGCCCGGGACACGGCCGCGCAGATCCAGTCCGACGCGCGCCAGTCGCTGGCCGACCTCCGCACGGTGCTCGGCACCCTGCGCCGGAAGCCCGATGCCGAGCCCGAGGCGCCGCAGCCCACCCTGCTGGAGCTGCCCGTCCTCGTCGCGGAGGCGGAGGAGTCGGGCCAGTCGATCGACCACCGGATCACCGGTGCGGGGACCGTGCCCGAGTACGTGAGCCGCCAGGCGTACCGGATCGTGCAGGAGGCGCTGACGAACGCGCGCAAGCACGCACCCGGCGAGCCCGTCACTGTGCGGGTCACGCACACCGGCCACGAGGTGCGGATCCGGGTCAGCAACCCCGTCCCCGCGACCGGCGTCCCTGGTGGGCAGCCGGGGTACGGGCTGGTCGGCGTGGCCGAGCGGACCGCGGCCGTCGCGGGGACGGCCCGGCACGAGATCGTCGACGGCGATTTCGTCCTGGACGCCGTCCTGCCCACCGGGGAGGTGCGGTGAACGCGGACGAGGTGCCCGGGCAGGTCTCGATCCTCCTGGTCGACGACGACCCGATGGTGCGCAGGGGCCTGCGTCTCGTCCTCGGCGGTGACCCCGGCCTGGTGGTCATCGGTGAGGCAGCGGACGGCGCCGAGGGACTGGCGCAGATCGAGCGTCTGCAGCCGGACGTCGTGCTGCTCGACATCAGGATGCCGGTGCTTGACGGCCTCGCCGTGCTCCGCCGCCTGCGGAGCCGCACGACGCCGGGCCCACGCGTCGTAGTGCTCACGACCTACCACACCGGCGACGACGTCCTCACGGCCCTGGCCGACGGCGCGGCGGGGTTCCTGCTCAAGGATGCCGAACCGCCCGAGATGATCGCGGCCGTCAAGGCGGTGCACCGGGGCGACCCGGTGCTGTCTCCCGCGATCACGACGACGGTCATCGCCGCGGCCGCCCGCCGCCCCCGGACCGACCCGGATGCCGCGCGAGCTGCCGCCGAGCTCACCGGGCGTGAGCGTGAGGCCGCCGTGCTGATGGCCCGCGGGCTGTCGAACGCCGAGATCGGGAACCGCATGCACCTCAGCGTCGCGACCGTGAAAGCCAACCTCACCCGGGTGTTCGGCAAGCTCCGCGTCGACAACCGGGTGTCGGCGGCGATGGTGGTGCGGGACGCGGGCCTGCTGGACGAGACGGGGCGCTGACGCGCTCTACCGCCCGGCGTCGTACGGCCGGAAGACCTGGTCCGTGTCCATGAAGGAGGTCGGGATCAGCTCGCCGCCGACCGTCCCCCGCAGCACCCCGAGCAGGAGCTCCGTGGCGGACACGTCGAACCTCTCCCACCGCGCGCCGTCGCCGTCCTCCACGTAGATCGGGTACGGGCCGGACGAGTCCCCGGCGTCGATGCGCCAGAAGAGCGTCGCCCCGCTGCCGGTGTCCGCCCAGGCGACGAGGTGTGCGTCGTCGGGCAGGTCGGCGGGGCGGTGCTCCGGGTCGAGTGTCCAGAGGAGCAGCAGGTCCTCGAACACGCCGGCGGCCTCGAGGAGGTCGTGTCCCGCGATGCCCGGCGCGTACAGCCGGAGGTCGTCGAACCAGAGACCCGCCCCGCCCGCGTCGACGAGCCGGCGGTAGTCGTCCGGCACGGCCAGGCCGAGGTGCTGCTCGGCGTGCGCCCAGTCCACCGGCCGGGGGAGGGGCGTGAGGCGGGCGGCGTCGGCCAGGCCGTCGAGCAGGCTCGGTGCACTCATGGTCAGATCCTCGCGGACCTACCGCTGGTCCGTCCCGATGATCCGCCCCCGCGCGAGCACCGTCCCGTCTGCCGCCGCGAGCAGTTCCTGCACGCTCGTCACGTGGCCCACCGCCACCGACAGCGCGTAGACGGCGAACCCGTAGTGGTGCACCCCGTGCCCGACGATCGGCCGCGGCCCGTGGTACCCGACCCGCCCGAACGCGCCCGGGACGAACGTCGCGACCGCGCTGTCGGGGGTCAGGGCGTTCTCGGCGAGCGACGTGACGTCCGGCGGCAGTACCGCGATGGTGTGCACCAGCGGCCGCCGCAGCGGCACGTCCGTGTCGTCGATGACGAGCACGACCTGCCGCGTGCCGCCCGGCACGTCGCTCCAGGCCAGCGGTGGGGACTGGTTCGCCCCGGCGCCCTCGCCCCGGTGCGCCTCGGGTGGGATCTGCCCGCCGGGTGCGAACGCCGCGCTCGTGACGGTGAGGGTCTCGGGGCCCTGGAGCGCGGAGGACTCCCAGAGGCTTCGCGCATGCCCCGCGCGGACGCGCCGGAGCGACTTGCCGATGAACGACACTCGGGACATGGACGAGACGACGACGGAAGAGCCCGCACTGCGGCTCGCGCAACGCCTCCGTCTGGCGACCGACCGGCTGCGGCGCGTGGTCCGGCAGCCCGGGCGGCTCGACGGGCTGACGCGCTCCGAGGAGATGGTGCTGAGCAGGCTGTTCCGGCACGGGGAGCTCACGACCGCGGCCCTCGCGCAGCAGGAGGCGCTGCGCCCCCAGACGATGGGCGCCGTGGTTCGCGCCCTCGTGGAGAAGGGGCTGGTCACGAAGGTCCCGGACGAGACGGACCGACGTCGGGAGAACGTGCGGCTGACCGACGACGGCGTGGCCGCGATGGCACAGGTCAACGAGCGCCGCGACCGCGACCTGGCGAGCCTGCTCGAGCGCGAGCTCACGACGGATCAGCGGGCGCAGCTCTCCACCGTGCTGTCGATGCTGGAAGACCTCGGACACCACGCATGAGCGCGCCGTCGGCGGTCGGGTTCGGCGGGCGGTTCGGGGCTCCCGTCCTCATCGGGCCCGCGCTGAACCCGATCAACACGACGATGATCTCGGTCGCCCTGGTGCCGATCGCGAGGGCGACACACACCTCCGCCTCGGTCGTGATCTGGCTGGTCGCCGGCCTGTACATCGTCAGCTCGGTCTTCCAGCCCACGATGGGCAAGCTCGCGGACCTCTTCGGCCCGCGCCGCGTGTACCTCGCCGGCCTGGTTATCGCCGGCGTCGGGGGACTGGTGCCGCTCCTCGCCCCGACCTTCGCCGGAGCCCTCGTCGCGCGCCTGGCGATCGGGATCGGCACCTCGTCCGCCTACCCCGCCGCGATGACGATCATCCGGGATCAGGAGAAGCGGCTCGACCGCAAGGCCCCGCAGGTCCTCCTCTCCGGGCTGTCGATCTCCGGCCTGGTCACCGCCGCCATCGGCCCGGTGCTCGGCGGCCTCCTGCTCCAGCACTTCACCTGGCAGTCGATCTTCCTCGTCAACGTCCCCTTCGCGGCCCTGACCATCGTGCTCACCCTCCTGTGGCTCCCGTCCGACCGCACCCGCTCGGGCGCGCGAGGGACGGTCGGGGTCCGGTCGCTCGACCTCCCCGGCATGCTCCTGTTCGCCGTCGGGATCACCAGCGCCGTGTTCTTCTTCCTGCACCTCGAGACCCGCGCCCTGTGGCTCGTCGCGGTCGCCGTCGTCGCGCTCGTCGGACTCGTGCTGTGGGAGCGCGGGCAGCAGGCGCCGTTCGTCGACGTGCGGATGCTCGCGTCCAACCACGCGCTGACCGCGACCTACGCGCGCCTCTTCCTCGTCTACACCGGCATCTACCTCGTGGTGTACGGGTTCACGCAGTGGGCCCAGGCCGTCGCCGGATACACCAGCGACGCCGCCGGGCTGCTGCAGCTGCCCTCCGCCGTCGGCGCCGCCGTCACCTCGCTCGCCATCGCCCGCACGCCACGGGTGCGCGGCCCCCTCCTCGTGGCGGCCACCGCCTCCGTGGTCGGCGGCGTGTTCCTGCTCTTCCTCGACGTCGGATCGCCCGTCTGGTTCCTGCTCGTCATCATGGGGCTGTTCGGCGTCGCGCAGGGGCTCTCCTCGGTGTCGAACCAGGCGGTCCTGTTCCGCCGCGCGCCGGCCGCGCAGATCGGCTCGGCCTCCGGGCTGTCCCGCACGTCCGTGCAGATCGGCGCCATCGCCGCCTCGAGCATCCTCGGGCCCGTGTTCGGCGACGCGCCGTCCGACCAGGGGATGCACGTCATCGCGATCGTCGTCCTGGCGCTCGCGGCCGGTGCGCTGCTCGTCACGGTCGCCGACCGGTCGCTCCGGCGGAGTGTCAACGAGCCGTCAGCAAGCCTGTGATGCGCAGGGCGCGGGGGCTTACCTAGCATGGAAGCCTGTCCGCACGCGAGGGGGTCGGTGATGGCTGGTCTGTGGGGTCGTCAGTCTCGGGCGAAGAGCTGGAAGCGAGGCTTGTGGGGGAGCACGACGAAGGGCCGCAGCAAGGATCTGACCAAGCGGCTGTGGGGGAGCAGCAGCAAGCGTCGCAAGGGCGGCGGCCTGTGGTGAACAGGCCTCGTTGCTGATGCGAGCCGCGGCGGGCCTGCACACCCTGAGGTCATGAGCGACGACACCTACCGCACGGGCGACGAGGTCACCTGGCGCAGCCACGGGCAGACCGTGCACGGCGAGGTGGTCGAGGAGATCACCGAGGACACGGAGGCCGCGGGGCGGACGGTCCGCGCGTCGGAGGACGACCCGCAGTACCGGGTGCGCAGCGACAAGACCGGCAAGGACGCGGTGCACAGGCCGACGGCGCTGGACGAGGACGCATGAGCGACGAGGCCGACGACGAGTTCGGCGAGGCCGTCAACATGACCGCGGGCGAGCTGGAGACGTGGCTCGACACCGACAAGTCGAAGGCGGTCGGCCAGTCCGACGGCGGCGAATCGGTGGGACACGAGTCCGGACGACGCATCGTGACGCTGCTGCGCACCAAGAAGGCCGACCTGACCGACGACGACCGGGCGCACATGCGCAAGGTCGTCGGGTACGTGCACCGGCACCTGGCGCAGCGGCCGGACGGTGACGTGACGGAGACGCCGTGGCGGTACTCGTTGATGAACTGGGGGCATGACCCGCTGAAGGGGTGAGGCGCTCACGTGCGCTTCGCGCGCTGTCGGCGTCGCGTTCGTGCCTCCACGAGGCGGGCGTAGTTCAGTTGGGTGGCTGGTGACATGGCACCGAAGTCGTGCATCCTCTGGGACTCGGCTCGGCGCTCTGATTCTGCGGTGACCCAGCGCTCGATGACCCTACAGGCGCCTTTGACCATGCCAGCGATCTCTTGGACGCACCGCCCTGCCACTAGAGCGCATGCCGTCAGGAAGACGAGCCTTGCACCGTTGGTGGAGGCGAGTGCTGCGATGAGTAGGTCGGTCACGAGAGAATCGCTCCTTCACAGGTCGTTTTGCCAAAGGAAGGTGCGGTCAGGGCTGATTGGGTGACTGAGAACCTGAATGTTCGACAGATTCCCTTCATGTACAGGGAGGTGTGCGGCACCCTGGTCGAGTGACAGCCCATGAGGGAGCCATCTCCGCTGACGCGACCACTGGAGTGAAATCGCTTCGTCGTGCGGAGGCGACCATGCCATCGTGACCCGATGAGCGAGCCACGCGTCCGCCCCGCCACCCCTGATGACGCCCGCGCGATCGCCGTCGTGCACCACACCGCCTGGGTGGAGACGTACTCCGGCTTGCTGCCGGCTGTGCACTGGGAGACCGACACGGTCGAGCACCGCACGGAGCGATGGCAGGCGCGGCTGATCGAACCGGGGGCGACGCCGCCGTCGGTCGCCGTCGTCGACGGGCGGGTGGTGGGGTTCGGGAAGGCGTCGGCGACGCGTGTCAAGGAAGGCATCCCGCCGGTTCGGTCCGACGAGCTGTGGTCGCTGTACGTGATCGGGGAGTGCCACGGGACCGGGGTCGGTGCGCTGCTCCTCGACGCCGTCCTGCCGCCGACCCGGCCCGCCGAGCTGTGGGTCGCGGAGGGCAATCCGCGGGCGCGGCGGTTCTACGAGAAGCACGGGTTCCGGGTCGAGGGGGCGGAGTTCACCGACGATCTCGGCATCGTCGAGATGCGGATGGTGCGATGAGGCGGGCGTCCGGGCCTCGCGTCGACCCTTACGGGCGCGGGCTTGTTGCTCATCGACCTCGGCTAACGTGCGTTCGTGTCTCGGTATAGGTGGAGCGACGGCGACCATCCACGATCTGTGGTCGGTGCCCGATGAACGACGTCGACCGGCTGCTCGCACAGTGCTCCTGGCTTGCGGAAGACATCTCCGTAGGAGGCCCGCCCGAGCAGCACCGGCCCGTGAAGCTTCCGGGTCTGCCCGCGTTCTCGCGCCTGCTCTCGACGGCGACGACTACGCCGGTGCGCATCGACGGCGTCGGTCACGAGCTGCTCGCCTGGGGGCCGGCAGCCGCGCGCCGAGGGTGGCTCTGCCGGTCCCCCGAGCCCGATGACAACGGCGCCGAGGTGCCGGAGACCCTGCGGTCGGTCTGGACGGCCACAGGAGGGATCGTGGGGCACTTCGGCGAGCCCACGAGTCCCTGGTGGTGGATCAACTGCGATGCCGTCCTGACCCGAGAGGCAGCCGGCAGCGGGGTGGACGGTGTGTTCGCCGCCTACCGATGGATGTGGACCGACGAGGGGCTCGAGGTCCCGGTCAAGTCGGAGGACTTCGTGGTCGTGGCGACCGAGGCGAACGGGAACCTCACGCTCGCGCACCGGCGCACGGGAGAGATCATCTGGTTCGCGCCAGATCATGCCGAGTCCGGCGTCTCCGTACTCCCTGGGTGTCCGGAGTACACGCTGTACACCTTCGACGCCGCACCCGACCTGCCGTCGTGGGTCGAAGCAGGCGCGACCCAGTGGGGGAGTTGAGTCGTTGCCCGGCTGATCGCGGCACCCGGACGGGGCACGGCGCGCAGTGCGCGGCACTCGACGTCGTCCGTGGTGTGCTGGCGTCCTCAGAGAGCGACAGACGGACATCTACGCTGACGTCGTGGTGCTCTACCTGGTCCGGCACGGTCGCCCGATCATCGACCCCTCCGTCCCGTCCTCGGCCTGGGTCCTCGATCCCGACCACGAGCATCTCGTGACGGAGCTGGCCGCACGTGCGCCGTGGTCGGCCGACGCCGTCTGGTTCTCCTCGCCCGAACCCAAGGCCGTGCGGACGGCCCGATTGCTCGCAGGTCGGGACGTCCCGGTGGTGCGGGACCTGAGGGAGCACGAGCGCCAGGCGGCGGGACTGGTGCCGGACTTCGTCCGTGCGATCGCCGAGGCTTTCGCGACCCCGGACGCAGAGGTTCGTCCGGGGTGGGAGCCGACGGCCCGTACGCAGGCGAGGACGGTCGTGGCGGCCGGGCGGATCATCGAAGACCATCCCGGGCGAGACATCGTTCTGGTCGGGCATGGCACGGCGTGGACACTGCTCGCCGCCGCGCTGACCGGGTCCGAGCCGGATCTGGGGAGGTGGCGAGCGCTCTCGATGCCCGACGTGATTACCGTGGACACCACCGAGGGTGGCAACGCCGGGAAGGCGTGATTGCTGAAGGCATGCCGGTCTGGCGGGCGTTTCGGCGGTGGCGTCACACACGGTGGAAGCCGGACGCCTCCCGATGTTCCTGCCAGTGCCGGTCCAGCCATTCGGCCTGTCCCGTGCGCAGCTCGGTCATGAGCTCCCTGTCGTGCAACGCGGCATACTGCGGATACGTCGACAGATCGGGGGCGACGTCGATCCGCAGGCGCGTGGGTTCGACCGAGAGCAGGCCGTCGTCGAAGAGCCGATGAATGTCCCGGCGCAGCATCAGTCCGCCGTACTCGACGTGCTCGCCGAGCTGGGCGTAGCTGTACAGGTGGCCCGCTTCGAGAGCATTCGGTGGAGCGTCGCCGGTGAAAGCACACCGGCTGCCCTGGCTGGCGAGAATGTGTCGGCGGAACTCTCGCTGCCCTCGTCGGACCCGGACGATCGACTGGTTGAAACCGTGGGCGAGCTCGATCTGCGGTTCGGTCGGCAGGCGATAGGACAGGTCCGGAACTCGAGCAGCGATCCGGCCGAGAGCACGCCGGGCGCCCTTGGCTGCGAGCAGGTTCTCGAACGCAGTCCAGTCGAGTTCACGGATAGCGTTGAAGCTGGCGCTCTTGAGGAGGAACGGCCGGATCTCGTCCCGGTTCACGAGGCTGTCGAGTGATGTCCAGCCGGCGTCGTACACGGCCGCGTACCTCGTCACCTCGACGGTCTCGATGACGGGCGTGTCGAACGACTTCCTGCATGTCGGCCTCGAGCACCGGAACTGCGGATTCTTCGTCGAGGGCGGGTTCGGGCGGGTCCGCCCGCACTCCGGGCAGCGATACAGCGTCTTCGTGCCGGCCTCCGACGTGATGTCCTCGATCACGGAGATACCCAAGAGCTGCTCGCCGTCCCACAACGCGATCGGGTCGCCCTGCTTCAGCCGCTTGTAGTTCTGGACATTGCTGTCGTACGGGTACTCGATGCCGAGTCGGTCGTCGTACAACGACCCGCCCTCGGTCGACATCAGCAGCCAACCGCGTCGGTGGTCAGGGGCGTCCATGAGTCTCAGCTTCGCACGGCCCGGGTGGGTCGAGACGGGTCGTGACCCGCTCCGGGGCGGGAATCACCCTCGGGGCTGTCGGTGGTGAACCCCATACTTTGCTCATGCTCCCCACCCCACCCGACATCGACCTCGACTCCCTCTTCCGCGTCCCCACAGGCAAGATGCTCCACGCCCGCGAGTGCCAGCACCTCACCGAGAAGTCGCTCGCGCTCCTGGAACCGGCCACCGAGCTCGACCTCGCCAAGCTCCCCCTCTGCTCGTCCTGCCGCGACGCCCTGAGCACCGGCGGCCGCGCGCACTACACCTCGTTCGACGCCGCCCTCGAGGCCCTCCCGGTGCCGGTCGAGCACCGCCCGCACATGCGCGAGGTCGCCGCGGCGCTCGACACGGCGCAGGTCTGGATCCCGGCGTCCCGCTCGTACATCGCGGTGTCGGCGGGACCCGGCATCGAGGCGTCGGCGTACTTCCACAAGACGTTCGTCGACGTCCACCAGGAGGACGGCGGCTACGTGCGCGAGTGGGTGCCCGGGCACCGCACCACCCGGTCCGCAGGGGAGGCCGCGCCCGCCCAGCTCCCGGCCGTCTGCCCGACCTGCTTCGTCCAGCTCCCGGCGAGCGGCCGCTGCGACGAGTGCGACTGATGGACGCCCGCCACTGGCCCGCCGCCACCGACCGCGACGCCTACGCTGAGCCCTTCCTCGCCCGCGCCGACGCCGTCGCCGACGCCGCCCGCTCCGCGCGCTGGGACGACGTCTTCGCCGCCCTGGACAGCGGGGACGACCCGGACCACCCGAACATCTGGCGCATCGGCGGCGCGTCCGGCTTCACGCCGCTCCACCAGGCCGCCTGGCACGGCGCGCCGGTCGAGGTCGTCCGCGAGCTGCTCCGGCGGGGCGCCTGGCGCACGCTGCGCACCGCCGACGGCCGGACCGCCGCCGACATCGCCCGGGAACGCGGCCACGAGCAGCTCACCGAGGAGGTTCGGCCGGAGCCCGGAGCGCTCCCGTTCGCCGTCCTGGACGGACACCTCCAGGGCCTCGTCGAGGCGCGCGTCCGCCCTGCCCTCACCGTCAGGCTCCGCTACGCGCAGACCGCCGTCGTCCACGAGGTCGGCGCGCTCTCGTACCCCGTGCCCGGGATGTACGGCGGGTTCGCGCTCCGGGCGATCCCGGACGGCGTCGAGGCCGAGAGCTGGATCCGGGTCGTCGGCGGCTCGGGCCAGCGGCACGTCATCACCCGTGAGGGCTGCCGGCTCGTGGAGGAGGGATTCGTCTAGGCCGTCAGCGCGAGGTGCAGGACGCTGATGGAGCTGGTCCACGTACCGCGTCGTGGGGTGCATGCGTCAGATCCGGTAAGCCGCGGCGAGCCGCTCACAGCAGGCGATGACGACATGGCGACACGGAACGGGCCGAAGACCTGACCGCTGCATAGCCTGCCCTGATGATCCCCCACCCACGCCACGCCTCCGGTTCCGTGAGATGACCGCCGACGACCTCGACCACATGGCTGCCCTCCTCGGCGACCCGGAGGTGATGCGCTACTACCCGGCGCCGAAGACCCGGGCTCAGGCCCAGGCCTGGATCGACTGGAGCGTGCGCAGCTACGCGGAGCACGGCTTCGGGCTGTGGATCGTGGAGACGCACGACGGCGACTTCGTCGGGGACTGCGGCCTGACCTGGCAGTCCGTCGGCGGGGAGCGGCACGTCGAGGTCGGCTACCACGTCCGCGCGGGGCTCCAGGGGCGCGGGTACGCGACCGAGGCGGCGACGGCGTGCCGGGACGCCGCCCGCGCGGCGGGGGCAGAGCACCTGATCGCGATCATCCATCCGCGGAACGTGCCCTCGCAGCGGGTCGCCCGGAAGATCGGGCTGCGCCTGGAGCGGTCGGTGCCGCACGACGGCGGTGAGATCCTCGTCTACGGCACCGACCTGACCTGAGCCGGGACCCGCGGCCACCTCCATGTCGCCCGCGCAGGCTCGCCTCAGCTCACGCCCAGCACGTCGCGGTTGAGGATGGTGCCGCCGAGGCTCCACCCGCCGTCGGCCACCTCCTCCAGGATGACCAGCGTCGTGCCGCGGGCGCGCTCGCCGTAGATGGCCACGAAGGCCTCGGTCACGGCGTCCTGGAGCCTCTTCCTCGACTCGGGGGTGAGGGTGTCGGCGGGAACCTTGAGGTTGGCGAAGGGCATGGGAAACGACCTTTCTCGAAAGGGTTGGCCTGCTCACCTTCCGCCCGCCCCCGCGCCCGTACCAGGGGATGCCGTCCCCTGGGTCGCCGGCCACGCCTCGCGCACACTGGTCTCATGAGCACCACGAAGTACGCCGAGCTGGGTGCGTTCCTCCGGTCGCGCCGGGAGCGCATCCGCCCCGAGGACGTCGGCCTCGTCGCCGGCCCGCGCCGCCGCGTGGCGGGGCTCCGCCGCGACGAGGTGGCGCTGCTCGCGGGCGCGTCGGTCGACTACTACAGCGAGCTCGAGCGCGGCGCAGGCTCCCAGCCGTCCGAGCAGATGCTCGCCGCGCTCGCCCGGGCGCTGCGCCTCACCGCCGACGAGCACGACCACCTCTTCCACCTGGCCGGGCGGCCGGTGCCGGTGAGCGGCGGTCCGGCGGCGCACGTGCACCCCGGCATGACGGACCTGCTCACGCGCATGACGTCGACCCCGGCGCAGGTGATCACCGACCTGCACGTCACGCTCGCGCAGAACGCGCTCGCCGTCGCGCTGCTCGGGGACCACTCGCGGTTCCAGGGGCCGGACGCGAGCTTCGTGCGCCGCTGGTTCACCGACCCGCGAGCGCGCGCCCTGTACCCCGAGGAGGAGCACGCGACGCAGTCGCGGGCGTTCGTCGCGGACGTGCGCGCCGCCGTGGCCCGCCGTCCCGCCCGGGACGCCGAGGCGCGGTCGCTCGTCGCCGACCTCCGGGCCCGCTCACCGGAGTTCGCGGAGCTGTGGGAGCAGCACGACGTCGCCGTCCGCCGCGCCGACCGCAAGCGCCTGGTGCACCCCGTGCTCGGGCTGCTCGACGTGAACTGCCTGCACCTGTTCAGCGAGGACGGGCGCCAGCGGCTGCTGTGGTTCACGCCCGCCGTCGGGACGGACACCGCCGACAAGCTCGAGCTGCTCGCGGTGGTGGGCACGCAGGAGCTGGTGGGGGAGAGGGACTAGCCGCAACGCCGTTCGGTTAGTTGTTGGGTGTGGCTGTCAAGGTTGTGTTTGTGCTGGTGGGAGTAGTGAAGCTCCTGGTAGGTGAGGACTTGTCCGCCAAAGACGAGTCGTTCACACACCAGGAGCTTCG
>NZ_JABEMG010000189.1 GCF_013004695.1 Promicromonospora citrea | reverse complement strand
GCCGCCGCACCGGGGTGCGCGTCCACGACGTCGGCCCCATGCGGGCCGCGCGCCGCGCACCGCTGGTCGCGCTCGGCCTGCGCGACCGGCGCAGTGGCTACCCCCTGGAGACCCTCGTCGCGGCGGCCGACGCCGGCTGGCGCGTCGCCGAGGTCGACGTGCCCTACCTCGCGCGCCGCGGCCGCTCGAAGGTCACCGG
The DNA here is from genome assembly GCF_013004695.1 of Promicromonospora citrea. GTDB lineage: Bacteria > Actinomycetota > Actinomycetes > Actinomycetales > Cellulomonadaceae > Promicromonospora > Promicromonospora citrea. Next base: position 6,055 of record NZ_JABEMG010000189.1, on the reverse strand, counting down.
CACCCCGCTCGGCGCCTGGCACGCCGTCCAGGACATGTCGAAGGTGCTGGCGTCGTGACCGGCCCCCAGCCACCCCGCACCGTCGTGGTCCTCGCCAAGGAGCCCGTGCCCGGCCGCGTCAAGACCCGGCTCGTCGGCGAGCTCACCGCGACCGAGGCCGCGGCACTCGCCGAGGCGGCGCTCGCGGACACGCTCGAGGCCGTCGCCGCCCTGCCCGGCGTGCGCCCCGTGCTCGCCCTCGACGGCGCACCGGGGCCGTGGCTGCCCCCGGGGTTCACGGTCGTGCCGCAGGCCTCCGGCGGGCTGGACCGCAGGATCGCCGCCGCCTTCGACGCGGTCCTCGCTCCGGACGACGCGGACACCTCCGGCCCCGCCCTCCTCGTCGGCATGGACACCCCGCAGCTCGCCCCGCACCTGCGGGCCGTCGACTTCGCGGGGCACGACGCGCTGCTCGGCCTCGCCGACGACGGCGGGTACTGGGCGGTGGGCCTGCGCAGGCCGGACCCCGCGCTGTTCCACGGGGTGCCGATGTCCGAGCCGGTGACCGGGGCCGCGCAGCTCGCGCGGCTGCGGGAGGCGGGCCTGCGGGTCGGGCTGCTGCCGCCGCTGCGTGACGTCGACACCGTGCCGGACGCCGCGGCGGTCGCGGCCGCGGCGCCCGGGACCCGGTTCGCCCGCCGGTGGGCCGAGGTCGCCCGCCGGCTCTCGGGCACGGGAGCCCGTGGATGACCGCCGAGGCCGAGCGCCTCGTCAGCCCCGTCGTCCTGTTCGAGGCGGCGCTCGGGGGCTCGCCGGTCACCGCGGTGCACCTGCCGCGAACCGGGCCCGTGCACACGGGCCCGGTCGACGTCGAGGCGTGGACAGCCGAGCAGGACGCGGTGGACGACGCGATCGTCGCCCTGTGCGAGGGTCCCGTGCTGGACGTGGGCTGCGGCCCGGGCCGGTTCGCGGCGGCGCTGGCGGCACGCGGTGTGCCCGCGCTCGGCATCGACGTGTCCCGCGCGGCGGTGCGCCGGGCACGTGAGCGCGGCGCCGTGGCGCTGCTGCGCGCCGTCGAGGGTCCCGTGCCGGGCGAGGGGCGGTGGGGCACGGTGCTGCTGGCCGACGGGAACATCGGCATCGGCGGCGACCCCCTGGCCCTCCTGCGGCGGTGCCGCGAGCTGGCGCGGCCCGGTGGGCTGCTGCTCGTCGAGGCGGACCCCGACCCCGACACGGACGTCACCGGTCCGCTCGTGCTGCACGCCGACGACGGCAGACGCTCCCACCCCATGCCGTGGGCGCGCGCGGGCAGCCGCGTGCTGCGGGTGCTGAGCGCCGAGCTCGGGCTCGCCGTCGACCAGGTCTGGGAGCTCGGGGACCGCGTGATGATGGCGCTGCGGACGCCGGCGGGCGCGCGCTGACGCGCACCGCCGGCGACACACGCTCAGGACAACGGGCTCCAGCTCGCCGCCGCCCAGACCAGCAGGAGGGTGCCCAGGACCAGCACCCCGCCGCGCAGCACCACGGCGGCGGGCACCGGCACGGTCGGGACACCGCCCTCGTCGCGGCGCCGCCGGGCGGGGAGCCACACGAGCGCCACCCACCCGAGGGCGATCACCAGCGGGGCGAGCAGGGCGTCGTGCGCCGCCACCGAGCCCGCCAGCCACACGCCCCACGACAGCCACCACCGCGGCGGCACGGCCGTGAGCGCGAGCACCGCCCACCACGCCATGGCTCCGACGCCCGCCGCGACGAGCGTCCGGCGGGCCCACGTCATCGTCCGGCCGGTCATGCCGCCGCACCTCCCACCACGAGTCGTCCTACCCACTTGGTCTGCAGCACCCCGGGCCGGTTCGGCGCGATGATCCGTGCCGGGAACCCGTGGTCGAGGTCGAGGTCCGCGCCGTTGAGCGTGAGCGCCAGCAACGTGTCGTCGTGCGCGACGTACGAGCCCGGCAGGTCGGACTCCGCGTACGAGGTGCCCGGTTCCTGCAGGCTGACGACGTGCACGGGGTCGTCGGCACGTCCACCGCTCAGCAGCGCGAGGTCCCGCACGCGCACCCCGCTCCACCGTGCGGACGCGCTCCAGCCCTCGACACACGCGATCGGCAGCACGGCCTCGTGGCGGGGCAGGGCGAGCAGGTCGGCCCGGCTGAGCCGCTGCGTGCCCGCGGGACCCACCAGCTCGAGCGCCCAGCCCGGGTCGGTCGCGGCCTCCTCGACGTGCGCCCCGCGCGCGGTCTTGTTCACCGCGAGGTCCTGCGGGCCGTCGTACGGGTCGCGGGGCGCGAGCAGCGCGAGGGCGCGCAGCGGGGTCACCGTCTGGCCCACGGTCAGCGCCGTGACGGCGAGCGTCGCGACGGCGATCGACCCGAGGAACCCGCGGCGCGTCGGCCCCGCGGTCGGCTCGTCCGGCGTCGCCAGGCCGTGGCCGGGGCCGGTGAGGGCCCGCACCACCACCGGCAGCTTGACCCCCACGTGCACGAGCGCGGCGCCCAGCACGAGCCACGCCGTCGCCCAGTGCACGCTCGTGAAGCCGAAACCGAACACGTACAGCTTGAACACGTTGAGGATGCCCGTGACGACCTGGAACACGGTCGCGGCCACGAGCACGCCGACCGACCCGCGCTCCAGGGCGTGCCGCCACCCGGTCAGCGGCGGCCGCACGAACAGCCGCGGGTAGACGGCGTAGAGCTTGGCCAGCACCAGCGGCAGGGTCGCGAACCCGACGGCGACGTGCACGCCCTGCGTGACGCGGTACGCCCACGCGGGCTCGGGCCCGAACGGCAGCCACGCCACCGGGTGCTGGTGCAGGTGGGAGACCAGGCCGGTGAGGAACAGGAGCAGCACGGCCACGCCGAGGTAGGCGCCGACCCGTGCGACGACGCGTTCGTCGTGCAGCGGGGAGCGGAAGTCCTCGGGTTCCGGCGCGCGCAGGCGGATCGGACGGTTCACCATGGCGACTCCAGGATCGTCTCGAGCAGGACGGCCGCGCCGCCCTGGGCCCACAGCCAGGACGACGGGACGGCAGGGGCGGCGGACCGGGCGGCCGGACGCAGGCCCGCGACCGCGGGCACGACCCAGTACGCGAGCGGCAGCCAGATGCGCTCGACCTCGCCGCGCTCGAAGCCCAGCAGCACGCCGGCGGCGGCAGCGGCCAGCGCGAGGACCACGACGGTGCGGGTCGCGGCGTCCGCCCGGCCCAGGCGCGCGAGGCCGCCCACGGCGGCGGGGCCGATGATCGCGCCGAGCACGGCGAGGTCGACGAACGCGAAGTACAGGTAGGGGCGTGCCGCGCCGGTCGGCGCCCACGCCTCGTGCGTCACGGCGATCCCGTCCCAGAGCCAGAACCCGGACAGGCCGGCCGCGACGACGACCCCCACGGCGACGAGGCCCGCGACGAGGGTCGGGCCGGCGCGGCGGGTCAGGGCCAGCGGCGCGAGCGCGACCAGGCCCATGTGCAGCAGGCCGTACGACAGCAGGGGGCACGCGCCGAGCAGCAGACCCGCCCCGGCGGCGTACGCCCACCGCCCGCGGGCACCCGGCGCGGAGGCGAGCGCGAGCAGCGCGACGCCCCAGGCGAGCACGCCCGCGAAGAACGCGTCGGCGGACGTCGCCACCCACAGCGCGGCCGGGGCGAGCACCAGGGCGGGCGCGACCGAGCGCACCGTGGCCTCGGGCGCGCCCAGCGCGCGCAGGGTGACCAGCACGGCGGGCACCGTCGACGCGCCGGCGAGCACGAAGAGCGCCGTCGCCCAGCCCGCCCCGCCCAGCCCGGCTCGGTCGAGCGCGGCCAGGAGCAGCACGAGGCCGGGCGGGTGCCCGGCGACGTGGGTCGGGAGCACGGTCGCCGGGTCGAGGAACGCGTCGAGGAACCCACGCGGGTCGGCGAGCACGTCGGGCACCACGGCGAGGTACTCGTGCCGCCCGCGGGCCGGCGCCGTGAGGTCGTCCCACGAGGTCGTCGTGGCCAGCGCGACGGCCCACGCGGCGGCGCCCGCCCCGGCGGCGGGCAGCAGGCCGCGCCAGGGGAGCCGGGCCGCGAGCCCGGGCCCGTACCGCACGACCGCGACCAGCAGCGCCAGCACGACGACGAGGCCGGGCCCCGTGCGGACCGCCCAGTGGCCGACGAACGGCTCGGCCCCGGTGAGCAGCCGCACGTCGGGGCGCGCGCGCAGCACGGCGGCGACCAGCGCCAGCACGGGGACGGACAGGACCCAGGCGGCGACCAGCGTCACCGGACCGCGGCGTGCCCACCAGTTCTCGACCACGCGTCCATCGTGGCCGCAGACGGGGCCAGCCGTCGGCTCAGGCGACCTGACGGATGCCTGACGGCAGGGTCACGCCGCCGCGAGCCGCAGGCGGAAGCAGCGCGCCATCGGCTGTCCGACGTACGGACCGTAGCCGTCCGTCGGCTCGTACCCCTCGCGCTCGTAGAAGCGGATCGCGTCGGGCTGCCGGTCGCCCGTCGCGAGCACCAGCGTGGCCGCACCGCGGGCGCGCGCCTGCTCCTCGAGCGCCCGCAGGACCGCCGTCGCCGCGCCCGTCCCGCGTGCCTCCGGCGCGACGTACATCCGCTTGACCTCTGCCGTGCCGGCGTCGAGCGTCTGCAGGGCGCCGCAGCCGACGGCGGTCCCCGCCTCGTCGCGCGCCACGAGGAAGACGGTGACGGTCTCGGCCGTCGGCGGCTCGGTCTCCTGGTCGGGGATGTCGTAGCGGGCCGCGAGCTCCGCCCGCATGGCGTCGCGCAGCCGCACGCCGTCCTCGTCCTCCCACGGCTCGGCCGCGACGTGCACCTGCATGCTCTTCGACGGGGTCATGGCCGCATCGTGTCAAAGATGTCCGGGTCGTCCCAGCAAAGTCACACCGCGGCGACCCGCCGGCGCAGCCGGGCTGCGGCCGCGCCGGGGTCGTCGGCCCGCGTGATCGCGCGCACCACGACGATGCGCCGCGCCCCGGCCTCCAGCACCGCGTCGAGCCGCTCCTCGTCGACGCCGCCGATCGCGAACCACGGCGTCGACGGCTCCCGCGCCGCGACGTCGCGCAGCAGGTCGAGCCCGACGGCGGCGCGGCCCGGCTTGGTCGGCGTGGCCCACAGCGGCCCGACGCAGAAGTAGTCCACCCGCGGGTCGGCCTCCGCCGCCAGCGCCTGGTCGAGCCCGTGCGTGGACCGGCCGAGCACCGGCCGGTCGCCGAGCAGCTCCCGCACCGCGCCGGGCGGCAGGTCGCCCTGGCCCATGTGCACGACCGGCGCGTCCGTCAGCCGCGCGACGTCGGCCCGGTCGTTGACCGCCCACAGCGCGCCGTGCTCGGCCGCCACGCGGCCCACGAGCTCCTGCAGCTCGAGCTCGCGCGCGGCGTCGAGCGTCTTGTCCCGGAGCTGGACGACGTCGACGCCGCCGCCGAGGACCGCGTGCAGGAACGGCTCCAGGTCGCCGGTCTCCTCGCGGGCGTCCGTGCACAGGTACAGGCGGGCGTCGGCGAGACGGGCCCGCGGGTCGCTGGTGGCATCCACGCCGCGAGTGTAGGCGGGCGTGCCGGCGTGTCGGTGACCCGGGTTAGGGTGGGCGCGTGCACGGGAGCCCCGCACGGGGCTGAGAGGGCGCAGGGCGCCGACCGTCGAACCTGATCTGGGTCATGCCAGCGAAGGGAGCAGCAGATGAGTGCGTCCACCCACGACGTGGTGGTCGTCGGCGCGGGGATCGTCGGCCTGACGGCGGCCTGGCGTGCGCGGTGTGCGGGGGCCGACGTCGTCGTCCTCGACCCGGCGCCCGGCGACGGCGCCACCCACGCGGCGGCCGGGATGCTCGCGCCCGTCATGGAGGCGGGGTTCGGCGAGGAGGCCCACGCGCGCCTCGGCACGGCGTCGGTCGCGCTGTGGCCCGCGTACGCGCGGGAGCTGGAGGCGGCCGCAGGCCTGGCGTCCGGCGCCGTCGGTCTCGACACGTCCGGGACCCTCGCGGTCGCCTACGACGCCGACGACCGTGCCGCGCTGCGCCGGATGCTGGACCTGCACGCCCGGTGGGGGCTCGGTTCGGCCGAGATCGGCGCCGACGAGGCGCGGCGGCACGGTCAC
>NZ_JABEMG010000188.1 GCF_013004695.1 Promicromonospora citrea | reverse complement strand
GACAGGACGGGCGACAGGGGCGACGGGGCCGTCCCGGCCGGTCGGGTGGTGCCCGGGCCCGAGCAGGGCGCGCGCGTGCTGCCCGTGCACCCGTACCTCGCCCCCCTGCTGCCCGACGGCGGCCTGCGGGCCGGGTCCACCGTCGTCGTCCGGGGGTCGACGTCGCTGCTGCTGGCCCTGCTCGCCGAGGCCTCGCGCGACGGGGCGTGGACGGTGCTGGTCGGGTACCCGGCCGCGGGGATCGCCGCGGCGGCCGACGCCGGGTGCGACCTGGAGCGCACCCTCGTGGTGCCGCTGCCCGCCGGGTCGGCGGTGGACGCCCCCGCCGTGCTCGCCGCGCTCGTCGACGGCATGGACGTCGTGGTGATCGGCCCGGAGGTCACGCTGCTGGACCACGACCGTCGTCGGCTGGCGGCCCGGGCCCGCGACCGGGGCACCGTCCTGGTCCCTGCCGTCTCCCCGCTGAGTGCGGGGAACTCGCCCTCTCGAACCGTTTCGACAGGGCGAACGTCCCGCACTCAGCGGGAGGACGGGGTGTGGAGCGGGGCGCACGTGGTGCTCGACGCGGTGGACGGCGGGTGGGCGGGGATCGACCACGGGGCAGGCTGGCTGCGGCGGCGGACGCTGCGCGTGCGGCGCACGGGCCGGGGGAGCGCCGCCCGCCCGCTGGACCTCGACGTCGAGGTGCCCGTGTGCCGGGTGCCCGACCTGGTCGCCGACCTGGCGGAACCGCTCGCCCCGGCCGAGGCGCCAGAGGTTCCGCGCCTCGCCCCCGTACGCCCCGTGCGTCCGGAGCCCGTCGGCCTGGAGCTGGTGGGATGACGGCCGCCGTCACCCGCACCGCCTGCCTCTGGGTGCCGGACTGGCCGGTCGTCGCCGCCCTGGTGGTGGCAGGGCTGGGCCCCGAGACGCCCGCCGCCGTCACGGGCGGCCCCGGCGGGCGGGTCGTCGCGGTCTCCGCGCCCGCCCGCAGCGCGGGGGTGCGGCGCGGCATGCGCCGGCGCGAGGCCCAGGCGCGCTGCCCCGACCTGCAGCTCTGGCCCGCCGACGACGCACGCGACGCGCGCGAGTTCGAGCCGGTCGCCGTCGCGGCCGAGACGGTGGTCTCCGGGCTGGAGATCGCCCGGCCGGGCCTGCTCCTGCTGCCGTCGGGCGGCGCGGCGCGCTACCACGGGTCCGAGCACGAGCTGGCACGCGAGCTGACCGAGCAGGTCGCCGTCCGCACGGGGCACGAGTGCCAGGTCGGGGTCGCCGACGGCTACCTCGCCGCGGTGCTGGCCGCCCGGGACGACGTCGTCGTGCCGCCGGGGACCTCGGCCGACTACCTCGCGCCCCGCCCCGCCGCCGTGCTCGTGCACGCCCGCCCGGCCGACCGCGCGCTGACCGAGCTGGTCGACCTGTGGCGCCGCCTCGGCGTCCGCACGCTCGCCGACCTGGCCGCGCTGCCCGACGCCGCCGTCGCGGCACGGTTCGGCGACCTCGGCGTCTGGGCGCAGCGCCTCGCCCGCGGGCAGGACGTGCGTCCGCCGGCCCGCCGCCGCACGGCCGAGGACCTGTCCGTCACCGAGGAGCTCGACCCGCCGGCGCACCGGGTCGACGTCGCGACGTTCGCCGCCCGCCGCCTGGCCGAGCACCTGCACGACGACCTGCACCGCAAGGGCCTGGCCAGCGGGCGGCTGCGGATCACGGCGCGCGCCGTCGACCCGGTCACCGGCGAGGCACGCACCCTGGAGCGGCTGTGGCGCACCGACGACGCGCTCGGCGGGCTGTCCGCGGCCCGGATCACCGACCGCGTGCGGTGGCAGCTCGAGGGCTGGCTCACGGAGTCGTCCCTCGGGCGGGGCGAGGCACCCGCGCCCCTCGCGGGGCTCACCCTGACCGCGGAGGAGGTGACGCCCGCCGGCGCCCTGCAGCCGCGCCTGTGGGGGCCCGGTGCGGGGGAGGACCTGCGCGCCCGCCGCGCCGTCGAGCGCGTGCAGGCACTGCTCGGCGGTGACGCCGTGCTCACCGTGCGGCTCCAGGGCGGGCGCGACCCCCGCGACCGCGTCCAGCTCGTGCCCTACGGCGAGCAGGTGCCGGCCGAGCGCGCCCCCGACCGGCCCTGGCCGGGCGCGCTGCCGCCGCCCGCGCCGTCCGTGGTGCTGCCGGAGCCCGTTCCTGCGCAGGTGCTCGACGCGGCGGGGCGGCCCGTCGTCGTGGACGTGCGGCTCGCGGTCAGCGGCGCGCCCGCACGGGTGGTGGTGCCCGACGTCGCGGGCGGCCTCGACGCCGCCGTCACCGACTGGGCGGGCCCCTGGCCGGTCGCCGAGCGGTGGTGGACGCCCCGGGGGAGACGGCGCGTGTTCTTCCAGGTCACGACCGAGGTCATGCCCGAGCAGGCCGCGCCGGCGCCGGGGCTGCTTCTGTCGGCGTCGGCGGGCGCCTGGGTGCTGGAGGCGCTCTATGACTGAGCGGACGGCCGGGCGGACGACCGGCCGACCCGCCTACGCCGAGCTGCACGCCCACTCCGCGTTCAGCTTCCTCGACGGCGCCTCGCACCCCGAGGAGCTCGTCGCCGAGGCCGACCGCCTGGGGCTGGAGACGATCGCCCTCACCGACCACGACGGCCTGTACGGCGTGGTGCGGTTCGCCGAGGCGGCCAAGCGCCTGCGGGAGGCCGGGTCGGAGCTGCGCACGGCGTTCGGCGCCGAGCTGCACCTGCCCGCCGAGGTGCAGGGCGCGCCCGTCCTGGACCCGCCCACCGGCGTGCCCGACCCCCGCGCCACGCACCTGCTCGTGCTGGCCCGCAGCGCGCAGGGGTACCGGAACCTGTCGAGCGCCATCGCGACGGCGCACCTCGAGGCCGGGGTCAAGGGCGCCGCCCGGTACACGACCGACGGGCTCGGCGAGGCGGCGTCGGGCGAGTGGCTCGTGCTCACCGGGTGCCGCAAGGGCGCGGTGCGCCGCGCCCTGACCTCCGGGCGCAGCCGGGCCGACCGGCTCACCGCCGCCCGGCACGAGCTCGACGTGCTGACGAGCACGTTCGGCCGGGACAACGTCGCCGTCGAGATCACCGCGACCGGCGACCCGCGCGACGCCGCCCTGCACGACGCGCTCGCCCTGCTGGCCGACGAGGCGCACCTGCCGCTCGTCGCCACCACGGCCGCGCACTACGCCCGCCCCCGCGACGCCGACCTGGCGGGCGCGCTCGCCGCCGTCCGAGCCCGGTCCGGCCTCGACGACCTCGACGGCTGGCTGCCCGGCGCCCCGACCGCCCACCTGCGCAGCGGCGCCGAGATGGCCCGCCTGCACCGCCGTCACCCGCAGGCCGTGCCGACGGCCGCGGCGCTCGGCGCCGAGTGCGCGTTCGACCTCAGCCTCATCGCGCCCCAGCTGCCGCCCTACCCGGTGCCCGACGGCCACGACGAGGCGTCCTGGCTGCGCGAGCTCACCTACCGCGGCGCCGAGCGGCGCTACGGCCCGCGCGGCGGCAACCGCACGGCGTGGGAGCAGGTCGAGCACGAGCTGAAGGTCATCACCGACCTCGAGTTCCCCGGGTACTTCCTCGTGGTCTACGACATCGTCGAGTTCTGCCGCACCCACGGCATCCTCGCGCAGGGCCGGGGCAGCGCCGCCAACTCCGCCGTCTGCTACGCGCTCGGCATCACCGCGGTGGACGCCGTCGCGCACGGCCTGCTGTTCGAGCGGTTCCTCGCGTCCGAGCGCGACGGGCCGCCCGACATCGACGTCGACATCGAGTCCGTGCGCCGCGAGGAGGTCATCCAGCACGTCTACGAGACGTTCGGCCGCACGCACGCCGCGCAGGTCGCCAACGTCATCTCCTACCGCCCCCGCTCCGCCGTGCGCGACGCCGCCCGCGCCCTCGGTTACGACGTCGGGCAGCAGGACGCCTGGTCGCGCAGCATCGAGCGCTGGGGGTCGCTCAAGCCGCGCGCGGCGGCGCCCACGCCGGAGAACCGGACCGCCGCCAAGGACGCCCGCACCACCGCGCTGTGGGGCCCCCGGGAGCACGGACAGGAGCACGGACAGGAGCACGGACAGGAGCACGGACAGGAGCACGGACAGGAGCACGGCCCCCGGGAGCCGCGTCCGCACACCGGGCACGCCGGGCCGCCCGTCGTCGACGTGCTCGCCGAGGACCAGCGCATCCCCGGACAGCCGCGCACCCGCGCCGACGACACGCACGACGTCGTCCCGTTCCGCACGCCGCCGTCCGCCGCCGAGGAGGGCGAGATCCCCGACGACGTGCTCGACCTCGCCGACCGCATGCTGCGCCTGCCCCGCCACCTCGGCATCCACTCCGGCGGCATGGTCATGTGCGACCGCCCCGTCATCGAGGTCGTCCCCGTGGAGTGGGCCCGCATGGAGGGCCGTACCGTGCTCCAGTGGGACAAGGAGGACTGCGCCGACGCCGGCCTCGTCAAGTTCGACCTCCTGGGCCTCGGCATGCTCACCGCCATCCGCTACGCCTTCGAGCACGTCCAGGAGCACACCGGCGAGGAGCTCACCCTGCACGGCCTGCCCCAGGAGGACCCGGCGGTGTACGAGCTGCTGTGCGCCGCCGACACCGTCGGCGTCTTCCAGGTGGAGTCCCGCGCCCAGATGGCCACCCTGCCGCGCCTGCGCCCCCAACGGTTCTACGACATCGTCGTGGAGGTCGCGCTGATCCGCCCCGGCCCCATCCAGGGCGGGTCGGTGCACCCCTACATCGAGCGCGCCCGCAAACGGCAGAAGGTCGAGTACCTGCACCCCCTGCTCGAGAAGTCCCTCGGCCGCACCCTCGGCGTGCCGCTCTTCCAGGAGCAGCTCATGCAGATGGCCATCGACGTCGCCGACTTCACCGGCAAGGAGGCCGACCAGCTCCGCCGTGCCATGGGCTCCAAGCGGTCGATGGAACGCATGGAGGAGCTGCGCGGGCGCCTCTACGCCGGGATGACCCGCAACGGCATCCCGCCCGACGTCCAGCAGGAGATCTTCGACAAGCTCAAGGCCTTCGCCGACTTCGGCTTCCCCGAGTCGCACGCCTACTCCTTCGCCTACCTCGTGTACGCCAGCTCGTGGCTCAAGGTGCACCACCCCGCCGCCTTCTACGCCGGCCTGCTCGGCGCCCAGCCCATGGGCTTCTACTCGCCCCAGTCCCTGGCCGCCGACGCCCGCAGGCACGGCGTCCACGTGCTGCGCCCCTCCGTCGCCGCCTCCCGCGGCCTCGCGGCCGTGGAACGCCTGCCCGACGCCACGACCCCGCCCGACGGGACCGTCCCCGCGACGGCCCGCCTCGTCCGCGCCGACCCGGCGCTCGCGGTCCGGCTCGGGCTGGAGAGCGTGCGGGGCATCGGCAAGGACAAGGCGGCGGAGATCGTCGCGGCGCGCGCCGAGCGTCCGTACGCGTCGCTGCAGGACCTGGTGCGGCGCGTCGAGCTGTCGACGGCGCAGCTCGAGGCGCTGGCCACGGCCGGGGCGCTCGAGCCGCTCGGCGTCGACCGCCGGGAGGGCCTGTGGGCGGCGGGTGCGCTGGGCCAGGAGGGGCCGACGACGCTGCCCGGCGTCAGCGTCGGCGTCGAGGCCCCGACGCTGCCGGGGATGAACGAGCTCGAGCTGACCCAGGCCGATGCCTGGGCGACCGGCGTGACGCCCGGTGCGTACCCGACGCAGCACGTGCGGCCGGGCCTGACGGCGGCGGGCGTGCTCACCGTGGCGCAGGCGACGACGACCGAGGCGGGGCGGCGGGTCGCCGTCGGCGGCGTGGTGACGCACCGGCAGCGGCCGGGCACGGCAGGGGGCGTGACCTTCCTGTCCCTGGAGGACGAGACGGGCCTGCTCAACGTGATCTGCACCGTCGGGCTGTGGCAGCGGTTCCGGCAGGTGGCGCGCACCGCCCAGGCCATGGTGGTCCGGGGGCGCGTCGAGTCGGCTGACGGCGCGGTCAACCTCGTCGCGGAGCACCTCGCCCCGCTGTCGCTGACGACGGCGGGGCGGTCACGGGACTTCCGGTGAGGGGGGCGCGGGATCGGGTCGCGTCAGAACGACGTCCAGCCCGACGGCAGCAGGCCCGCGCTGCCGAGCCACAGCGAGACCGACACCACGCCGATCACCAGCGCGGCCAGACCGTAGAACCAGACCTTGACGCGGTGCCCGCTCAGGCGCAGCAGGACGGCGACGCCGAACGCGGCAGCACCGAGCGCGGGGGCCGACAGGTACGGTGCGACCGTGTACTGCTGCGTGACCAGCAGGTACACCGACCCCACGAGCAGGAGGCGCGGCACCCAGCGCAGCAGCGCGCCGAGCAGGCGCAGCGGCCACGGCCGGCGCCGGGGTCCTGCGGGAGCCTGCGGCGGCCCGCCGGGACGCC
>NZ_JABEMG010000187.1 GCF_013004695.1 Promicromonospora citrea | reverse complement strand
CCCCGTCCGGGTGGCCCGCGTCCGTCGGCCCCGCGTCCCGGTGGCGGCGGCGGTCCGCGTCCGAACCCCGGCATGATGCCGGGCCGGACCTCCATGCCGCGTCCGGGTGACCGCCCGGCTCCCGGTGGTGGCCGTGGCCGCCCCGGTGGTGGCGGTGGCCGTCCGGGTGGCGGCGGCGGTGCCGGTGCCCCGGGTCGTCCCGGTGGCGGCGGCTTCGGCGGCCCGCGCCGTGGTGCCGGCGGTCGTGGCTCGACGCAGGGTGCCTTCGGGCGCGCCGGCGGCAAGCCGGTCCGCGGACGCAAGTCGCGTCGGGCGAAGCGCCAGGAGTTCGAGGCCATGCAGGCGCCGTCGCTCGGCGGCGTGCAGGTCCCGCGCGGCAACGGCTCGACGGTGGTGCGCCTGCGCCACGGTGCCTCGCTGAACGACTTCGCGGACAAGATCGACGCGAACCCCGCGTCGCTCGTGACCGTGCTGTTCCACCTGGGTGAGATGGCCACGGCCACGCAGTCCCTCGACGAGGACACCTTCGGCACGCTGGCCGCCGAGCTCGGCTACGTGATCGAGATGGTCTCGGCGGAGGAGGAGGACCGGGAGCTGCTCGGCACCTTCGACATCGACCTGCAGGCCGAGGAGGCCGGCGAGTCCGACGAGGACCTCGTCGCCCGCCCGCCGGTCGTGACCGTCATGGGTCACGTCGACCACGGTAAGACGAAGCTGCTGGACGCGATCCGCAAGTCGGACGTCGTGGCCGGCGAGCACGGTGGCATCACGCAGCACATCGGTGCCTACCAGATCACGGCCGAGCACGAGGGCGTCGAGCGGGCGATCACGTTCATCGACACCCCGGGCCACGAGGCGTTCACCGCCATGCGTGCCCGTGGTGCGCAGGTCACGGACATCGCGATCCTCGTGGTCGCGGCCGACGACGGCGTGATGCCGCAGACGGTCGAGGCCGTGAACCACGCGCAGGCCGCCGGCGTGCCGATCGTGGTCGCCGTCAACAAGATCGACGTCGAGGGTGCGAACCCGGCGAAGGTGCGTCAGCAGCTCACCGAGTACAACCTGGTGGCGGAGGAGTACGGCGGCGACACGATGTTCGTCGACGTCGCGGCCAAGCCGGGCATCGGCATCGACGACCTCATCGAGGCCGTCCTGCTGACCGCCGACGCGGCCCTCGACCTGCGCGCCAACCCGTCCAAGGACGCGCGCGGCGTCGCGATCGAGGCCAACCTCGACAAGGGCCGCGGCTCCGTGGCCACGGTGCTGGTCCAGTCCGGCACGCTGCACGTCGGTGACGCGATCGTCGCGGGCACGGCCCACGGCCGCGTGCGCGCGATGTTCGACGAGCACGGCAACTCGGTCGAGGCGGCCACCCCGGCCCGTCCCGTCCAGGTGCTGGGTCTGACGAGCGTCCCGAGCGCGGGCGACACGTTCCTCGTGGCGCCCGACGACCGGACCGCCCGCCAGATCGCCGAGAAGCGCGAGGCGGCCGAGCGCGCCGCGACGCTGGCCAAGCGCCGCAAGCGGATCAGCCTCGAGGACTTCGACACCGAGCTCAAGAAGGGCAAGGTCGAGAGCCTCAACCTCATCCTCAAGGGCGACGTGTCCGGTGCCGTCGAGGCACTGGAGGACGCGCTGCTCAAGATCGACGTGGGCGACGAGGTCCAGCTGCGCGTCATCCACCGCGGTGTGGGTGCCATCACGCAGAACGACGTCAACCTCGCCACCGTCGACAGCGCCGTGATCATCGGCTTCAACGTGAAGTACGGCGAGCGCGTCGAGGAGCTGGCGGAGCGCGAGGGCGTCGACGTCAAGTTCTACTCGGTCATCTACCAGGCGATCGAGGACGTCGAGGCGGCCCTCAAGGGCATGCTCAAGCCGGAGTACGAGGAGGTCCAGCTCGGGACCGCGGAGATCCGCCAGGTCTTCCGCTCCTCGAAGTTCGGCAACATCGCCGGTTCGGTGGTTCGCTCCGGCACCATCCGCCGCAACAGCAAGGCGCGCGTGCTGCGCGGTGGCACGGTCGTGGGGGACAACCTCAGCATCGAGTCGCTGCGCCGCGAGAAGGACGACGTCACCGAGGTCCGCGAGGGCTTCGAGTGCGGTATCGGTCTCGGGTCGTTCAACGACATCACCGAGGGCGACATCATCGAGACGTTCGAGATGCGCGAGAAGCCGCGCGACTGATCGCACGGCTCGCCGATGACTGAAGGAGTGCGGGGTGTCCGCCCGGCCGGCTCGACCGGACCGGACGGGCGCCCCGCACTCGCGTCGACACTCACGTCGAAAGGAAACGACCCATGGTCGACAACCCGCGGGCACGCAAGCTCGCCGACCGCATCAAGGTGATCGTCGCGCAGATGATCGACACGCGGATCAAGGACCCGCGGCTCGGCTTCGTCACGATCACGGACGTGCGGGTGACGGGCGACCTGCAGAACGCCTCGATCTTCTACACCGTCTACGGCTCCGACGAGGAGCGCGCGGGCACGGCCGCCGCGCTGAAGAGCGCGACCGGCATGATCCGCTCCGAGGTGGGCAAGCAGACGGGCGTCCGCCTGACGCCGGCGCTCGAGTTCCACCTGGACTCCGTGCCCGAGACGGCCGCGACGCTGGACGCCGCGCTGCTCGAGGCCCGCAAGCGCGACGCCGAGCTCGAGGCGCTCCGCGCGAGCGCCACCTACGCGGGCGAGGCGGACCCGTACAAGAAGCCCCGCGAGGACGACGAGTCCGAGTGAGGCCCGGCGCACGGCGCGGGGGAGACCTCGACGCCGTGCGCCGTCCCTGAGCAGCGAGATACTGGTACCCATGATTTCACCCACCCCGCAGGCGCAGACGCGTCGGCCGACGGCGGCCGACGGGTTCGTCGTCGTCGACAAGCCGCAGGGCTGGACGAGCCACGACGTGGTCGGACGCGTGCGGCGGCTCGCCGGGACCCGCAAGGTCGGGCACGCGGGAACGCTCGACCCGATGGCGACCGGCGTGCTCGTGCTGGGTGTCGGCAAGGCGACGCGCCTGCTGACCTACGTGGTCGGCGCCGACAAGGACTACGACGCGACGATCCGGCTCGGCGTCGCCACGACGACCGACGACGCCGAGGGCACCGTCGTCGTCGTGGCCGACCCGGCGGCCGTCGAGGCGGTGGAGCAGGCCGCGCTGGATGCGGCGGTCACCGACCTCACGGGTGACATCCTGCAGGTGCCGACGTCGGTCTCCGCCGTCAAGGTGGACGGCAAGCGGGCGTACGCGCGCGTCCGCGCGGGCGAGGACGTCACCCTGCAGGCCCGCCCGGTGACGGTCTCCCGGTTCGACGTGCTCGACGTGCGCCGCGGGACGGCGACCGTGCCCGCCGGCGGTCCCGCGGAGGTCTATCTCGAGGGCCCTGACGAGGACGGCGCAGAGTCCGGCGCAGGGTCCGGCGCAGTGCCCGGCGTCGTGCCGACGGCCGCCGACCCGGGCGCCGGTCCCGTGCGCGAGGTGCCCGTGATCGACGTCGACGTCCGCGTGACTGTCTCGTCCGGGACCTACGTGCGCGCGCTGGCGCGTGACCTCGGCGCCGCCCTGGGCACCGGTGGTCACCTGACGGTGCTGCGCCGCACCAGGGTGGGGGGCTACGACCTGTCCGGTGCCCGCACGCTGGAGGACATGGAGCGGCAGGCCGACGCCGACGGCACGCTGGCCACGCTGCCTCTCGCCGACGCCGCGCGCGGCACGTTCCCCGTCCGTGAGCTCGACGACGTCGAGGTCCGGGCGCTCGGCTACGGCCAGTGGGTCGAGCCGTCGGGCAGGCCGGAGGTGGTGGCGGCGCTGTCGCCGGCGGGCGCGCTGGTCGCGCTGCTGGAGGACACCCGACGGCGGGGCGAGAGCCTCGCCAAGCCGGTGCTGGTGCTCGCGCCGGCCCCCTGACATCGCCCGAGCCCGACCCCGGGCAGCCGTGGGCTGCCGATAGGCTTGCGGTACTCGCGCCACCTGATACATGAGGAGCAACCCGCGTGCAGCTGTGGACGGACCTGGACCAGGTTCCCCCGGGATTCGGGCCCTCAGTGGTCACGATCGGCAACTTCGACGGCGTGCACCGTGGCCACCAGGCCGTGCTCGACCGCATCCTCCGGCTCGCGCGCGGTGACGACGCGCAGGCCGTCGCCGTCACGTTCGACCCCCACCCCGCCGCGGTGCACCGCCCCGAGTCGGCGCCCGAGCTGATCACGGGACTGCAGGACCGGCTCGCGCTCATGGAGCGCACGGGGCTGGACGCCACCCTGCTGGTCCGCTACACGCTCGACTTCGCCGCGCAGACGCCCGAGGAGTTCGTCGCGCGCTACCTCGTCGACGGCCTGCGGGCCCGGACCGTGGTGGTGGGGCACGACGTGCGCTTCGGCAAGCAGAACGCGGGCACCCTCGCCACCATGGTCGAGCTCGGCGGGCAGCACGGCTTCGAGGTGGTCGCCATCGAGGACGTCGGGGACGCGGGGCGCGACGGCGAGGGGCACCAGCGCTGGTCGTCGACGGCGGTCCGCGCGCTGCTCGCCGAGGGCGACGTCGGCCAGGCCGCCGACGTGCTCGGGCGCCCGCACCTGCTGCGCGGCACCGTGGTCCACGGCGACGCGCGCGGCCGCGAGCTCGGGTTCCCCACGGCCAACCTCGGCGACATCACGGGCCTCGTCCCGGCCGACGGCGTCTACGCCGGCCGCCTGCGCCGCGGCGCCGCGGCCACGTGCGCGAGCCTCTCGTCGTCCGACCGCACCGGCTCGTCCCGGCCTGCGGCGCCGGGCGAGGAGGAGGTGCTGCCCGCCGCGATCTCGGTGGGCACCAACCCGACCTTCGACGGCGTCGAGCGCCGCGTCGAGGCGTACGTGCTCGACCGCACCGACCTCGACCTGTACGACCAGGAGGTCGCGCTCGAGTTCGTGGCCCACCTGCGTCCGACGCTGCGCTTCGACGGCATCGAGCCGCTCGTCACCCAGATGAACGAGGACGTGGCCCGCGCACGGGAGATCCTGGGCGGCCCGGCATCGTAGGAGGTGCCGCCGTCGGGAGAACTTCCGGCCCCTCGGACGTTGGGCAGGACATGACGCTCCTCGAACTGTCCGACCTGGTCGTCGGGTACGGCGGCAACGCCGTCTGCCCCGCGGTCACGCTCACCGTGGGACCCGGCGACGTCGTCGCCGTCATCGGGACCAACGGCACCGGCAAGTCGACGCTCCTGCGCACCGTGCTGGGTCTGCAGGAGCCGTTGTCGGGCACGGTACGGGCGTTCGGGCGGAGCGTCGACGAGCGTGAGCGTGACTTCCGCCGCCGCGTCGCGGGCGTGCTGGACGACGACGCGTTCTTCCCCGGCGTGACCGTGCGCGAGCACCTCGTGCTCACCGCGCGCGGTCACGGGGTGCGCGACGCCGGGGCCGTGACCGACCGGGTGCTCGAGCACATGGGCATCGCGGGCCACGGGGGCGCCATGCCGCACACGCTCTCCTCCGGCCAGCGCCGCCGGTTCCTGCTCGCGAGCGCCCTCGTGCGCCCGCGCGACCTGCTCGTGCTCGACGAGCCCGAGCAGCGCCTCGACACCGCCGTGCGCACCCGGCTCGGCGAGACGCTCCGCGCCGAGGCCGACGCCGGGACCGCTGTCCTGTTCGCCACCCACGACGACCGTCTCCTGGCCGCCACGGGCGCCCGTGCGCTGCACCTGGCCGACGACGGCGCCGTGCTGGTGCCGCCCGCGGACGCGCCGGGCGTGCTGGCGGGCTTCCGGTGACCGGCCCGCTGCCGCGCCCTGTCGCGGACGAGGACGAACGGCTCACCGGGGCCGAGCTGCGCCGGCTCACGGCACGCGTGCGGGCCCACAACGTGCCGACCGAGCCGGGCCGGGTGGTGGCCGACGTCGGCCAGGTCGCGATCACGGCCGCGCTGGTGGTGCTCTACCTGTGGGGGTTCGGCGCGCCGGTGCGCGAGCTGCTCGCGTCCGACGCCTCGGGCTTCGGGCTCGGTCACGGGCTGATCCAGGCCATGGCGCTCGCGCTCGCCGTGGCCGCAGGCGCCGTCGTCGCGACCCGGCTGGGACCCGCGGGGCTGCCGGCGGCCGGGGTGCGCTGGTGGCTGCCGACGTCGGCGGACCGCACGGGCCTCGTCGCGCCGTCCGTGGTGCGGGCCACGCTGGCCGCCGTCGGCGCGGGCCTGCTCGCCGGCGGTGCGCCCGCCCTGCTCGTGGGCGCCACCGTGGGGCACGTCGTGCTCGACGCGGCCTTCGGCGCCGCGGTCGGCCTGCTGGTCGTGGGCGGGGCGGGCCTGCTCCAGGTGTCCGGCGAGGCGTCCGGGGCGACGGCGGACGGGACGGCCGGACGAGTCCTGACCCTCCTGCTCGCCGCGGTACCGGTCGTGGGCCTCGGCGTCGCGCTCTGGGCGCCCGCCTGGGCGGCCTGGGTGGTGCCGTGGCCGGTCACCGCGGTCCTCGGGCTCGGGGGCGCCGCCGCCGTCGCC
>NZ_JABEMG010000186.1 GCF_013004695.1 Promicromonospora citrea | reverse complement strand
CTCCGTCCGGGCCGCCGCGCGCGCGGCGAGCCACGGCGTCACGACCCCCGCGAGCACCAGGCACACCGCCAGCGCCGCCCCCGCCGCGGGCAGGAGCACCCCGAGCAGCACCACCGAGCCGACCGACGTCACCACCGCGACCCCGGCGGGCACGAGCGCGCGGACCACGACGTCGCCCACGTCGTCGACGTCCTGGCCGACGCGCGCCAGCAGCTCCCCGCGCCGCACGGTGACCGGACGGTCGTCCCCGGCGAGCCGCTCGTACAGGTTGGCACGCAGCGCGGCCATCCCGCGGAGCGCGACGTCGTGCGAGGCGAGGCGCTCGCAGTAGCGCAGCACGCCCCGCCCGATGCCGAACGCGCGCACGGCCACCACCGCCACGGAGAGCGTGAGCACCGGCGGCATCTGCGACGCGCGCGCCACGAGCCAGGCCGCGACGGCGGCGAGCCCGATCGCGCAGGTCAGCGCCAGCACACCGAGCGTGATGGCTGCGGCCACGTTGCCCGGCCGCACCTCGAGCAGCGGCAGCACACGCCGCAGGGGGTCGCGCTGCGCGGGATTCGTCGTCGTGCCGCTCGCCGGCCCGGTCGTCACGGTGCTCATCGCGTCCTCTCACCGACGGTCGTGGGTCGGCCCCCCGGAAGGCCCTCCCGGACGTCGTCCGCCGGGTCCGCCGCCGCGCGGACGTCGATCACCTGGTCCGCCAGGGCGAGCAGCGACGCCCGGTGCGCGACGACGAGCACGGTGCGGCCCGCGTCCCGCCACGCCCGGACGGTGTCCAGCACGGCCTCCTCGCCCCGGGCGTCGAGGTGCGCGGTCGGCTCGTCGAGGACGACCAGCGGCTTGTCCGCCGCGTCGTCCAGCAGCGCGGAGGTCAGCGCCACGCGCTGCCGCTGCCCCACGGACAGCCCCACGCCGCCGAGCCCGATGAGGGTGTCCCACCCGTCGGGCAGCTCCGCGACGACGGCGTCCAGCCCCGTCCGGCGCGCGGCCGCCGCGAGGCGCTCGTCGTCGGTGCGCGCGCGACCCGTGGCTCCGTCGAGGACGACGTCGCGGAGGCGGCCCGGCGGGAGCGTCGGCCGCTGCGGGACCCAGGTCAGCGCCGACCACCAGGCGGCCAGGCCGTCGGGGCCGAGGTCGCCGGGACCACCGAGGTCCGCGGTGCCGGACATCAGTGCGACCCGGCCTTCGTCCGGTGTCAGCAGGCCCAGCACCGCGAGCACCGCCGTCGACTTGCCGGACCCGCTCGGCCCGCGCAGCGCGACGACCCGCCCCGTGCCCGGCTGCCCCGTGCCCAGCGGGATCCGCGCCGACAGCCCGGCGGGCGCCAGCACGCCGCGCCCGGGTGCCCGGACGGAGACGCGGTCGAGCACGAGGGTCGCGCCGGCCGGGGGCACGGTCGCCCGGGTGCCGCTCGCCGGCAGGACACGCTCGTGCGTGTCGCCCACCAGCGCGAGTACCCGGTCCACCGCGGCGATCCCGTCCACCGACGCGTGGAACTCGGCGCCCACCCGCCGCAGCGGCAGGTACACCTCGGGCGCCAGGACGAGCACGGCGAGGGCGGGCTGCAGCTCCATCGCGCCCTCGACGAGCCGCAGCCCGACGCCGACCGCGATGATCGCGACCGACAGCGTCGTGAGCAGCTCGAGCACCATCGACGACAGGAACGCGACCCGCAGCGTGCCCATGGTCGCGCCGCGCGACGCCTCGCCGAGCGCCCGCACGCGCGCGCCCGGCCCGGCCGCCCGGCCGAAGGCGCGCAACGTCGGCAGCCCGGCGACGAGGTCGAGCACCTGCGCGCCCAGCCGCTCGACGGTGGCGAGCCGGCGCCGGGACGTCCCTGCCGTCAGCCGCCCGACGAGCACCATGAACAGCGGCACGAGCGGCAGCGTGCCGATCGCGATCACCGCCGACACCCAGTCCAGCCCGAGCACGACCACGACGAGCGCGGGCGTGACCAGCGCCGTGAGGACGAGCTGCGGGACGTACCGCACCAGGTACGGCTCGAGCGCGTCGAGCCCGCGCGTCGCCAGCGTGGCGACCTCGGCCTCCGGGCTCGCGCCGTGCCCGCCGTCGTGCCCGTGCGGGAGCGCCGCCCGGGGCCCGCGCGCCGCCCACGCGGACACCACCGTCTGCCGCAGCTCGGCGACCGTCCGGGTGGCGGCGCGCAGCGCGTAGCGCTCCTGCGCCCAGGACACCGCGGCCCGCGCGACGACGACGAGCGCCAGCGCCGCGAACGACCGCACCGTCCCGGGCCCCGACACGCCGTGCCCCCTGATCACCGGCGCGAGGAGTGCCGCGAGGAGCAGCGCCTGCGCCACGATCAGCCCGGCGGCGGCCACGCCGAGCCCGACCGTGAGCGCGACGTACCGGCGCGCCGGTCCGACGTGGCGCAGCAGGCGCGGGTCGAGGGGGCGCACTAGAAGGCCGAGTCCTTGATCTTCTGCCAGGTGAGCCCGGCCGGCGCGGGGATGTGGTCGACGCTCAGCCGGCGCCGGAACACCCAGTACGTCCACCCCTGGTAGGCGACGACGAGTGGCGTGAGCACCACGGCCACCCAGGTCATGACCGTGAGGGTGTAGGGGGTGGAGGCGGCCTCGGCGATGCTCAGCGACGGCCCGCCGTCGAGGCCGGGCATGACGTCGGGGAACATCGAGCCGAAGATGAGCACCACCGCAGCGACGATCGTCAGCGCCGACAGTCCGAAGGCCCACCCCTCGCGCCCGGCCTGGTTGGCCAGGAGGACGCCGAGGAGGGCCGCGACGGCGACGGCCACGACGGCCCACGTCCACGGCACGGAGTAGGCGGTCTGCGCCCACAGCGCCCAGCCGCCGACGACGACCAGCGCGGCGCTGCCGAGGGCGCCGGCGAACCGGCGGGCCCGGGCGCGGATCTCGCCGTCGGTCTTGAGCGCGACGAACACGGCGCCGTGCAGCAGGAAGAGGACGAGCGTCGTCGCGCCGCCGAGCAGCGCGAACGGGTTGATCAGCGCCCAGAACCCGCCCACGTACTGGTGGGCCTCGTCGAGCCGCACGCCGCGCACGAGGTTCGCGAACGCCACGCCCCACAGGATCGCGGGAACCCACGACCCCACCTGGATCGCGGCGTCGCAGCGCCGGGCCCACGCCGGGTCGGAGATCTTGCCGCGGTACTCGAACGCGACGCCGCGCACGATGAGCGCCACGAGGATGACGAGCAGCGGGAGGTAGAAGCCGGAGAACAGGGTCGCGTACCACTCGGGGAACGCCGCGAAGGTGGCGCCGCCCGCGGTGAGCAGCCACACCTCGTTGCCGTCCCAGACGGGGCCGATGCTGTTGACCAGCACGCGCCGCTCCTTCTCCCGGTGCGCGGCGTCCCCGCGCGGCAGCAGCGACATCAGCATGCCGACGCCGAAGTCGAACCCCTCGAGCACGAGGTAGCCGGTCCACAGGACCGCGATGAGGAGGAACCACACGAGGGCGAGATCCACGGTCATGTCCTTTGTCTGTCTCGGGTTCTGTCTGTCTCGGCGGTCAGTAGGCGAACGACAGCGGCCGGTCGGTCTCGTCGGTCGCGTCGGACCGCGCCTCGGGCGACTCGTCGTGCACCGTGGCGGGCACCCCCTCGACCGCGTACCGGTGCATGAGCCGGTACCAGACGACGGCGAGCACGCCGTACAGCAGCGTGAACACGATCATCGAGGTGAGCACCATGCCGGGGCTGACCACCTCGGAGACGCCACGCATCGTGAGCAGCCGGATCTGGTCGATGCCGGTCGGGTTGGGCACCACGACCCAGGGCTGGCGGCCCATCTCGGTGAAGATCCAGCCGAACGACGAGGCGAGGAACGGGGTCGGGATCGCGGCGACCGCGACGCGTGCGAGCCACACGTTGCCGCTGACCCGGCCGCGGCGCGTGAACCAGAGCGCGGCCAGCGCCAGCAGGGCGGAGCCGGCGGCGAAGCCGATCATGAGCCGGAAGCTCCAGTAGGTGACGGCGAGGTTCGGCGTGTACGAGATCGGGTCGCCGGCCTCGTCGGTCTCGCCGAACCGCTCGGCGTACTGCTCCTGGACGTCGTCCACGCCGGGCAGGTAGCTCTCGGGGCCGGAGAAGTGGCCCGTGCCGAGGTAGCTGGCCAGCCCGGGCACCTCGAGCACGTGGCGCACGCCCTCGCAGGAGTTGGACAGGTCGCCGATGGTCAGGATCGAGAAGCTGGCCGCCTCCTCGCCCTCGCACAGGGCCTCGGCGGACGCCATCTTGCCCGGCTGCTGCTCGAACATCAGCTTGCCCTGCACGTCGCCGGTCAGCGCGACGCCGGCCCCGGAGACGAGCATGACCACGGTGCCGAGCACGACGGCGGGGCGGTAGACCTCCCGCGCGAGCTCGACCGACTCCGACCGTCCGGTGCGGACCAGGCGCACCATCCACCACGCGGCGATCCCGGCGACGAACGTGCCCGCCGTGAGGAACGCGGCGGCGACCGCGTGCGGGAAGGCCGCCCAGAGCGTGTTGTTGGCGAGGATCGCCCAGATCGACTCCATCTCGGCGCGGCCCGTCTCCGGGTTGTACCGCGCGCCGACGGGGTGCTGCATCCACGAGTTGGCGGCGAGGATGAAGAAGGCGGAGAGGTTCACCGCGACGGCGACGGCCCAGATGCACGCCAGGTGCACCTTCTTGTTGAGGCGGTCCCAGCCGAAGATCCACAGGCCGAGGAAGGTCGACTCGACGAAGAACGCGGCCAGCGCTTCCATGGCCAGCGGGGCGCCGAACACGTCGCCGACGAACCGCGAGTACTCGCTCCAGTTCATGCCGAACTGGAACTCCTGCACGATGCCGGTGACGACACCGAGCGCGAAGTTGATGAGGAAGAGCTTGCCGAAGAACTTCGTCAGCCGCAGCCACCGCTCATTGCCCGTGCGGACCCAGGCGGTCTGCATGATCGCCACGAGCGGCGCCAGGCCGATCGTGAGCGGGACGAAGATGAAGTGGTAGACGGTGGTGATGCCGAACTGCCAGCGTGCCAGGTCGAGAGCGTCCACTCCGGGCTCCTGAGGTGTGCAGACGTTGCTTGTGAAAGCCTTCACAAGCCACTGTACACGCCGCTGGACGCGCGCAGGGCAGGTGGGGTCTCCTGTGCGATACTGGTCGAACCCGCGTGGGCCCACATCCCTGCGCGGTCTGCAGAGTCCACGTTGCCCGCGATCCGCACGCGGTGCCGCGCCACCCGAGAACGTGGCGCAGGCGTCCGCGAAGACCGCGAGCAGGGGCCGCAGCCGAGACTTCCGTCCGGATGCGTCGCTTCGCCGCGACGCCTCATCGGACGACCGACCGCCTGGCGGTCCGCGCGGTGTGGAGCGGATGCCGGCTACAGGAGCACCTCACGTGACGCCTTCCAGCACCACCGGTTCGACCATCGGGTCACAGGATGATCACGACGCACCTGAGGCGAACGCCCAGGTCACCACTGGTGGGGAGGCTCCGGCGGACAGCACGCCGGTGAAGCGCCCGCGTCGTCGGGCCACCCGGTCCGTCGTCTCGACGGCCCCCGCGGCCCCCATCGTCGTCGGCGCGTCCGACGCCCCCACGACCCCCGCCGGGTCGCAGCCCGTGACCACCGGCGGCACCGCCGTCGTGGCGACCGGTTCGACCACACCCGAGCCTGCGGCCAAGCGCCCGCGGCGTCGTGCGACGCGCGACGTCTCGGCCCCCGCGACGCCCGCCCCCGACGCCGCACCGTCCACCGGGGAGCCCGCGTCGGGCGCCGCGGATGAGACGAATGTCACCGAGCCGGAGGCGACCGATGGCACCGAGCCGGAGGCGACCGAGCACGCGGTCCACCCCGCGCCCGTCGCGGAGGACGCTGAGGCCGACGTCGCCGAGCCCACCGGCACCGGCGCCCCCGAGGTCGCTGCCGTGCCGCCCGTCGCCGTCGCCGAGCACGGGTCCGCGTCGGCGGACACGGTCGAGGCCGCCGCCGACGTCGAGCCCGACGTCATGCCCGAGACCCCGGTCGAGGCGCCCGACGAGTCCGCGGACGAGCCTGCGGCGTCGGCGAGCGCGTCGGCCCCGCTCGACCTCGACCTGCCCGAGCCGGTCACGCCGGCCGAGACGCTGGTCCGCGAGGTCGCGAGCCTGGACGACATCGTGCTGCCCGCGGGCCCCGCGCAGGAGAGCGAGAAGGCGGCGCCCCGGCGTCGTGCCCGGCGGAAGGCCGCTCCGGCCGAGGCTGCCGCGGAGCCGGCGCCCGAGTCCGCGCCCGAGTCAGCGCCCGAGTCCACGTCGGCACCGTCGGCTGACGAGCCCGTCGCCGAGGAGGCGCCGAAGCGCGCCCGGTCGCGGCGCAGGCCGGCCGCACAGGCGCCCGAGGAGGTCGCCGGGCCGGCGGCACCCCCGGCCCAGGAGGAGGCGGCTCCGAAGACCCGCGCCCGGCGTGGCCGTCGCGCCGCGTCCGCGGAGGAGGCTGCCCCCGCTCAGCCCGCCACCGAGCAGCCCAACACCGAGCAGCCCG
>NZ_JABEMG010000185.1 GCF_013004695.1 Promicromonospora citrea | reverse complement strand
CCCACCGACGCTCTTCCGATCTGGGGCCTGCGCCGCCGGGGCGTGCGGCGCGGGCACGGGGCCGGCCGGCTGCTGGACCGACGCCGCGGCGGCCCGGGCCTGCTGGGCGGGGGACGTCTGCGGCGTGGAGCCCGTCTGCGGGGCGGGGGCAGGGGTGCCGGCGTCCGACGACGGCACGGAGCCCGAGCCCGGCACCTGCTCGTGACCCTGCTCGCGGGCCCCGTCAGCGCCCTGGACCGGGAGCTGCTGGGTGTGCGGGGCCGCGGGCAGCTGCTGGGTGGGCTGCGCGGGCGCCTGCTCGTCCGGCCGCGGGGTGGTGCTGTTCTCGTCGTTCATCGGTGACCCTCCTTGAAGTCACCACTAGTTGACACCGGCATCCTTGCCCGAGGCTTGGGCGTCCCTGTGAGTTTCCTGCACGCGGGGGCACGTCCTCCGGCCCATGCGCCCCGAGGTCGGCACGGGACTCAGGCGAGCGCCGCGATCCGGGCCGTCAGCGCCCGGGTGGTGGCCAGGCGGTCGGCGCGCGGGACGCGCACCTCGATGACCTGGACCCCGCGGCTCGGGGCCTGGAGCGCGTGCCGCAGGGTGGGCACGTCCTTGACGAGCTGGTGGTCCACGCCGTAGCCGGCGCAGAGCTGCGCGAGCGTGGCCCCGTGCGGCGTGCCGAACACCCGCTCGAAGGCGGCGCCGGCCGCGCTGCCCGTCTCGGCGAGCTCCCCGTGCTCGAGGGTCGCGAAGATCGACCCGCCGTCGTCGTTGACCACGACGATCTCCAGGTCGACGGGCGGCTCGTCGGGGCCCCGGAGCAGGCCGCCGACGTCGTGCAGGAACGTCAGGTCGCCCAGGAGCGCGCGCGTGCGCAGGCCGCGGCGTGCCGCGGCGAGCGCGACGCCGAGCGAGGTCGACACGGTGCCGTCGATCCCCGCGAGGCCGCGGTTGGCCAGCACTGCGGGACCGGGGCCGTCCAGGCCGAGCACGAGCTCGAGGTCGCGCACCGGGTTGGACGAGCCGACCACGAGCAGGTCCTCCGGGCCGAGCACGGCGGCGACGGCGCGCGCCACCGCGAGCGCCGTGGGCCCACCGAGGACCGCGTCGTCGGACGTCTCCTCGGCGAGCACCCGCGCGGCGTGCTCGCCGGCGGCGTGCCACCGGGCGAGGAAGTCGCCGGAGGCCTCCGCGGCCTCCTCGAACCACGCGGGCGCGAGGCCCGGCAGCACGACGGCGGCGTTCCGCGCGGCGTCGGGCCACGGGCGGGCGCCGGGCGCGACCACGGTGACCGTGACGTCGGGGCGGGCGAGGAGGCGCTGCACGGGCCGCGACAGGGTCGGGTGGCCCAGCACGACGACCTGCTCGATGCCGCCCGCGAGCGCGTCGTTCGTCAGCAGCGCGCGGTAGCCCGGGACGGCGTTCGGTCCGCCGGTCGCGCCCGACGACGGCTCGGCGAACAGCGGCCAGCCCTGCGTCTCGGCGAGACGGCGGGCGTCGGGTCCCGCACCGTCGCCCGCGACGACGACGGTGTGCGCGGGGTCGCCCGGGAGCGCCGGCGAGCCGAGGTGCTGCGGCGTCGTCGGCACGACGAGCGGCGGCTGCGGCCGCGGGTAGCCCTCCGGGGCGGCGGGGAGACCGGGCAGCGGCTGCGTCGGCGCGAGCGGGTCCCGGTAGGCGAGGTTGAGGTGCACCGGCCCGGGGTGCCCGGAGCGGTCGCCGAGGGCGGCGCTCACCGCGCGGGCGGTGACGTGCCGCAGGTCGCGGAAGTCGTCGGCGGCCTCGCGCTCGCCGGGCGCGGGCAGGTCGGCGGCGAACCGCACGGCGGAGCCGAAGATGCCCACCTGGTCGGTGGTCTGCGACGCGCCCGTGCCGCGCAGCTCGTGGGGACGGTCGGCGGTGAGGAGCACGAGCGGCAGGCCCGTGTGGCTCGCCTCGAGCACCGCGGGGTGCAGGTTGGCGACGGCCGTGCCCGACGTCGTCACGACGGCGACCGGGGTGGTATCGGGCCCGGCCCCCTTGGCCAGGCCCAGCGCGAGGAACGACGCGTCCCGCTCGTCGACGCGCACGTGCAGGGTGATCCGTCCGGCGCCGGCGGCCTCGGCGGCGGCGTAGGCGAGCGGGGCGCTGCGCGAGCCGGGCGCGAGCACCATGTCCTGCACACCCCGGCTGACCAGGTCGGCGACCAGGGCACGGGCGGCTGCCACGGCGGGCGGGATCGTCATGCGTCCTCCAGGATGCTGGTCAGGCGGTGGTACCGGTCGAGCCACCGCCGCGTCGTCGGGCCGTCGGCGGGCGCCGCGGCGAGCGCGGCGGGCGACGGCGCGGGCCGGCGCACGGGCAGCGCCCCGTCGACGGGCAGCAGGGGCTCGTCGACGACGTCGTGCGTCAGGAGCTGCGACGTCGCGAGGCCGCAGGCGTAGGGCAGCTCGGGCAGGGCGGCCGCGAGCGCTACCCCGGCCGCGATCCCGACGGAGCTCTCGAGCGCGGACGAGACGACGACGGGCAGGCCGACCTGCTCGGCGAGGTCGAGGCACGCGCGCACGCCGCCCAGTGGCTGCACCTTGAGCACGACGACGTCGGCGGCCTCCTGCCGGACGACGCGCAGCGGGTCGGACGCGCGGCGGATCGACTCGTCGGCGGCGACGGGCACGTCCTGCCTGCGGCGCACGAGGGCGAGCTCGTCGACGTCGGCGCACGGCTGCTCGACGTACTCCAGCCCGCCGGCGGCGCGGTCGATCTCGGCGAGGTGGGCCAGGGCCTCGTCGGGCGTCCAGGCGGCGTTGGCGTCGACGCGGATCGCGCCGTCGGGGCCGAGCGCGTCGCGGACGGCGGCGACCCGCTCGGCCTCGGCGGCGACGGGTTCGAGCGCGCCGTCAGGGCCGCGCTGGGCGACCTTGACCTTGGCGGTGCGGCACCCGCCGGACGCGAGCACGATCTCGCGGGCCCGCTCGGGGCCGACGGCGGGCACGGTGACGTTCACGGGGACCTGCTGCCGGACGGGGTCGGGCCAGCCGACGGTCGCGGCCTCGAGGGCCGCGCGCAGCCAGGTGGACGACTCCGCGTCGTCGTAGTCCCAGAAGGGCGACAGCTCGCCCCAGCCGGCCGCGCCGCGCAGCAGCACGCCGTCGCGGACGTCGATGCCGCGGAACCGGGTCCGCAGGGGTGTCGACCAGACCAGGGGTTCACCGAGCAGGGGCACAGCCCCAGGCTACGGCGCTCCGCCCTCCCCGGTGCACGCCCACCCCTGACGTCGGCCCGTCGCGAGGGGCCGACCACGCAGCCGGCGGCATCTAGGCTGGGCAGCGTGACCAGCACCGAACTTCCTCGCCAGGTCTCCGCGACGTTCGACCCGCAGCGGTGGCGCACCGTCGCCGGGTTCGAGGACCTCACGGACCTCACCTACCACCGCGGCGTGGACCGCAGCGGCCCCGAGCCGCGCGACCTGCCCGTCGTGCGCGTCGCGTTCGACCGGCCGGAGGTGCGCAACGCGTTCCGCCCGCACACCGTGGACGAGCTGTACCGGGTCATGGACCACGCCCGCATGACGTCCGACGTCGGCACGGTGCTGCTGACCGGGAACGGCCCCTCCCCCAAGGACGGCGGGTGGGCGTTCTGCAGCGGCGGCGACCAGCGCATCCGCGGCCGCGACGGGTACCGCTACGCCGACGGCGAGAACGCCGACTCGATCGACCCCGCCAAGGCCGGGCGCCTGCACATCCTCGAGGTGCAGCGGCTCATGCGCACCATGCCCAAGGTCGTCGTCGCGGTGGTCGACGGCTGGGCCGCGGGAGGTGGGCACTCGCTGCACGTCGTCGCCGACCTCACCGTGGCGTGCCGCGAGCACGGGAAGTTCAAGCAGACCGACGCCGACGTCGGCTCGTTCGACGCGGGCTACGGCTCGGCGTACTTCGCGCGCCAGATCGGCCAGAAGCGGGCGCGCGAGGTGTTCTTCCTCGCCCGCGAGTACTCGGCGGACGACGCCGAGCGCTGGGGGTCGGTCAACGAGGTCGCGGAGCACGAGGACCTCGAGAACCTGGCGCTGGAGTACGCGCGGATCGTCGCGACCAAGTCCCCGCAGGCGATCCGCATGCTCAAGTTCGCGTTCAACGCGGCCGACGACGGCATCGCGGGCCAGCAGGTGTTCGCGGGCGAGGCGACCCGCCTGGCGTACATGACGGACGAGGCGGTCGAGGGCAAGGAGGCGTTCCTGGAGCGCCGTGACCCGGACTGGTCGTCGTTCCCGTACTACTACTGACTCACCCCACCGTCCAGCTCCCCGACCCCCGCGGCACGAGCTCGATCCACGTCGTGCCGGGCTCGAGGAGCGCCTCGGTGCCATCCTTCGTGCGCAGCACGACCGGCGAGCGGTGGTCCTTCTTGGACCACCGCACCGGGACGGCGCGCCCACCCGACAGGAGCGTGCCCCGGCCGGACCGCCCGCCGAGCCGGTGCTCGGGGACGCGTGCCCCGGCCGGGTCGCGGAAGCTCGTGAGGAACACCTCGGTCTCGAGCACGACGACGTTGCGCGCGCGGTGCCGGGCGCCGTCCGCCGCGACGGACGGCACGGTGCCCTCGCTGCGCAGGTACCTGCGGGCGGCGGCGTCCCACGTCCAGACCGTGCGCTGCGCCGGGGAGAACCGCACGTCGACGGTGCGCGCCCGCGTCCCGCGCGCCGTCGCCGTCCCGTCGCCGCGCGTGCGGGCGTAGGTGAACTGTGGCGGGGGCGGGCTCGTCCGGCCGCCGTCGGCCTGCACGGCGAACGTGCGCACGTCCCCGATCACGTTGTGCGGAACGGGCCGGGAGGGGTCGCGCACGAAGCCGGGGTCGCCGTCGTCGTTGATCAGCGTCTGGGTGCCGTACCGCTGGACGGCCGCGATGAACGCCGCCTGCCCGCCGGAGAACGCCAGGACGCCGCCCAGCGGCGCCACGATCGCCGGGTCCATGGGGCGCACCGAGCGCACCGGCTCCACGGCGTCGGGCAGCCGCGAGTGGTAGGTCGCCACGAACCGGGTGATGCCGCCCTCGACGAGCTGCTCCCAGACGATGTCCGCGTCGTTCAGCCCCCGCTGCGGCCGGGCCGCCGCCGAGTTCTCGACCTTCACCGAGATCGCGGGCCGGTCCGCCACCCTGTCCGTCGGCACCCCCGTGAGGGGCCACACGACCGGCACGTCCGGCCGTGGTGGCGTGTGGCGGTCCTCCCGGACGGGCGCCTCGACCGTCGCCGTGGGCGTCGGCAGCGGCTCGGGCTCGGCGGGCAGCACACCGCAGCCCGCCAGCGCGAGGGCCGCGACCAGCACGGCGCCCGTGCCCGGCACCACCGTCGTCCACCGGGTCGTCATCGGCTCTCCTCGGCACCCGTCCGTACCACCGTGCGCGCCCGGCTCGCCCCGGGGACGTGGCGCACACCCTACTGACCGGGCGGCCCCCGGCACGTGCGACGCGCTTACCCTCATGAGGTGTCCTCGAACGCCTCCCTCTCCGGCTCCCTCGACGACGTGGTCCGCGCCGTCCGGGACGCCCTCGGCGGCGGACCGGTCTACGCGCCCCGGCCCCGCCCCGCCGGCGCCGAGCCCCCGCCGCCCGGCACCGCGCTCGTGCTGCGCACGTCCGGTTCCACGGGAAACCCTCGCGAGGTCGCGCTGAGCGCCGCAGCCCTCCGCGCGTCCGCTGAGGCCACGCACGAGCGGCTCGGCGGGCCGGGGCGCTGGCTCCTCGTCCTGCCGCCGACGCACGTCGCGGGGATCCAGGTGGTCGCCCGCACCGTCGTCGCGGGCACGGAGGTCGGCGGCGGCACGCTCGAGAGCTTCACGCCCGAGGGGTTCGCGGCGCTCGCCGACGACTTCCTCGCCGCGGGCCCGCGCGCGTACGTCTCGGTGGTGCCCACCCAGCTCCACCGCCTGGTCGTCGCGGCGGAGGACGGCGACCCGGCCGGGCTGGCCGCACTGGCCCGGTTCGACGCCGTGCTGGTCGGCGGAGCGGCCACGCCCGGCCCGCTGCTGTCCCGCGCCCGGGCCGCGGGCGTCCGGGTGGTCACGACCTACGGCATGTCCGAGACGAGCGGCGGCTGTGTCTACGACGGCGTCCCCCTGCCGGGCGTCCGCGTCCGGATCGCGGAGGGCGCGGAGGACGGAACCGGCGTCGTCGAGCTCACCGGGCCGACGCTCGCCGAGGGCTACGTCGGCGACCCCGCCGCGACGGCCGCCGCCTTCCGCACCGACCCCGATGGCACCCGCTGGTTCCGCACCTCCGACCTCGGCCGCCTCGACGGCGACCGGCTCACCGTCCTCGGCCGGGCCGACGACGTCGTGGTCACCGGCGGCGTCAACGTCGCGCCCGACGCCGTCGAGGAGGTGATCGCCGAGCACCTCGCGGCGCGCGGGACGCCGGGCGAGGCGTGCGTCGTGGGCGTGCCGGACGACGAGTGGGGCCAGGCGGTCGTCGCCGTGGTCACGGGCGGGGCGGACCGGATCGCGCCCGTCGCGCCCGCCGTCCTCGCCGAGCTGCGCGCCGCCGTCGCCGCGCGGCTCGGGAGCGCCGCCGC
>NZ_JABEMG010000184.1 GCF_013004695.1 Promicromonospora citrea | reverse complement strand
GGCGGTCGTGGTCGCCGGCTGCGCCCTGGCGCTCGCCGCGCCCGCGTTCACCGGGCACACGCGCGCCGCCACGCCCGAGGCGCTCGCCGTCGGCGTCGACGTGCTGCACCTGGTCGCCGGGGCCGTGTGGCTCGGCGGGCTGGTCGCCGTCGTCCTCGTGCTCGGCGACCTCGTGCACGACGACGCCGGTGCCGTGCTCCTCGGCCGGTTCTCCGCCGTCGCCGCCGGTGTCCTCGCCGGGCTCGTGGTCGCGGGCGTCGTCCTGGCGTGGCGGGTCGCGGGGAGCTGGGGCGCGCTCGTCGAGACCGGCTACGGCGCGCTCCTGCTGGTCAAGGTTCTCGTCGCGCTCGTCGCCGTCGGCCTGGCCGCGTGGAACCGGTACGTCCTCCTGCCCCGCCTGCGCGCGGCCCGCCGACCGCGCGAGCGGACGGACCCGGCCCGGCGCGTGGTCCGCACGGCGCTCGCCGAGGCCGTCGTGCTCGGCGCCGTGCTGGGGGTCACGGGGTTCCTCGTCGACCGCAGCCCCGAGGCCGAGCAGGCCACGGTCGCCGGGCAGCCGAGCGCCGCCGCGGTCACCGAGGCGGTGCGGCTCGACGGGGTCACCGCCCAGGTGTCGCTCGACCCGCCCGCCGTCGGCCCGACCACCGTGACGATCGCCATGACCGACGCCGCCGGGGCGCCCTTCGAGGGGTACGCGGCCCCCGAGCTCGCGCTGACGGCGGGCGACGTCGACCTCGGCCTCGTGCCGCTGGCGTCGCAGGCACCTGGCGTGTACGCGGGCGAGGTCGTCCTGCCGACGTCGGGGGACTGGGACGTCCGCGTCTCGCTGCGCACCACCGAGTTCGACAACCCGGTGCAGACGGCGACGTTCCGTGTGCCCTGAGCAGGTGCCCTGAGCAGGTGCCCTGAGCAGGTGCCCTGAGCAGGTGCCCTGAGCAGGTGCCCTGAGCAGGTGCCCTGAGCAGGTGCCCTGAGCAGGTGCCCCGGCCCGACCGGCGTCAGCCGAGCCGGTCGCTGATCACCGCCTCGGCGTGCCGCCGCAGCGGGAGCGCCACGTCCCGGTGCCTGCCCAGGCGCACCAGGGCCAGGTACCTGTCGGCGGCCGCGAGCTGCGCGACGGCGCCGGAGTACGTGCCCAGCACGTCGGCGAACTCCGCCCGTACCCGGTCCGCGACGGCCGGCCGGAGCACGGCCGAGCAGGCGAGCACCGCGGCGTCGTACCCCACGGGCGCGCGCCCCCAGGTCTCCCAGTCGAGGATCGTGAGCCCCGGTGCGGTGAGGTTGCCCAGATGGAGGTCGCCGTGCGCGGTCTCCCACCGCACACGGTCGAGGTCCACCACCACGCCGAACGTCGCGAGCAGCGCGTCCGCGAGCCCCTCCGGCGTCAGGACCGCGCGGTCCGTGGCCACACCGCGCAGCGCTGCCAGCCCGGACCGCAGCGCCGCCCACCACGCGTCGGGCAGGTCGACGTCGTGCCGCAGCACGAGCCCCGTGGTCACGGCGGGGTGGTCGACGGCGGTGAGCAGGTCGGCACGGACCACCTCGCCGTCCTCCGACCACTCGGCGCTGCCGAGGTGACGCGGCATCGGGACCCCGGCGAAGGGTGCGCCGGCCGTCGCCGCGATGCCGTCCCAGCCGTCGCCGGCCGCCCACGCGGGCGGCTGCGCGGTGACGCGCAGCCAGGCGGCGCCCCTAGCCGTGCCCGCCACCGTGCCCGCCACCGTGCCCGCCACCGTGCCCGCCACCCGCACGGCCAGCGTCCGGTCGAAGTCCCCGGCGACCGGTTCCCCGTCCGGCCGCACGCCGAACCGCCCGGCGGCGCGGGCGAGGTACCCCGCCAGGCGCTGCCTGCGCGTCATGTCCCCGCGTGCCATGTGCCTGCGCTCCCGTGCTCGCCCCCGTCGTGAGGCGACGATCGTGGCCGGAGCGCGCGCCGACGGCAACCCCTCCGGGCGGTCCGGTACCGGTGCGGCGGCGTCGTGCGCGCAGTCGTGCACAGAATGGGTCGATGCCGCAGCCACCTCGCCGAAGCCTGTACTCGACGGTGCGCCACGTCCTGCGCGCCGACCCCGCCGACGTGCCCGACACCGAGGTGCAGCCCGCCGTCGACGACGCCATGGTGCTGCGGGCCCTCGACCTCGCGATGCGGGTCGGCGAGCAGATGTTCGCCGTCGGCGCGTCCGCCCACGAGGTGACCCTCGCCGTCACGCGGGTCGCGGAGGCGTACGGGCTGCACGGCGTGCACGTCGACGTGACGTACACGTCGATCGCGCTGTCCTACCAGCGCAGCGGCGAGGGGTGGCCGCACACCCTGCTGCGCGTGGTCCGCGTGGCCGCGCCCGACCACACCAAGCTGCAGCGCCTCCAGGCGCTGCTCGTGGACATCGACGGCGGGCTCGACCTCGACGAGGCACGGGCACGGTTCCGGGCGATCCGCCGCGTGCCGTTCCGGTACCGGCCGCAGGTCGTGGTCGTCGCGCGGGCGCTGCTCACGGTCGGCGTGAGCATCCTGTCCGGCGGCACCGCGACGGTCGCGGCCCTCACCTTCGTCGCGGCGCTCGCCGCGGCGTCGA
Organism: Promicromonospora citrea; assembly: GCF_013004695.1. Lineage (GTDB taxonomy): Bacteria > Actinomycetota > Actinomycetes > Actinomycetales > Cellulomonadaceae > Promicromonospora > Promicromonospora citrea. The sequence goes on along the minus strand of NZ_JABEMG010000184.1, from coordinate 3,980 downwards.
CCCAGTCGGGGCTGGCCCGTCTGCGGGTGCCCTCGTTCTTCAGCCAGATCGCGGGAGCGTTCGTCACCACCGTCGTCGCGGTGGCCGTGTCCGCGCTCGCCGCGGCGGGTGTCGAGCCGTTCACCGGGATCCGGCCGTCCATCATCGTGGCGTCCGGGATCGTGCTCATGCTGTCGGGCCTGACCGTGGTGGGCGCGGCGCAGGACGCCATCGACGGCTTCGCGCTGACCGCCGCGGGCCGCATCCTCGACCTCACCCTCCAGACGCTCGGGCTGGTGGTGGGCATCCTCGCGGGCCTGGAGCTCGGCAGCGTGCTCGGCTACCGGATGACGCTGCCGGACGGCCCGCTGCCGCTCGGCCCGCTGCCCGGCCAGGTCGCGGGCGCGGTGATCATCGCGGTCTCCGTCGCGCTGTTCAACGGCGCGGGCCTGCGCATCGTGGTGATCAGCGCCCTGCTGGGCAGCATCACGGCGCTCGGGTACGACGCGGCGGCCTCCCTCGCGGGTCTGCACGTGGCCGCGGCGAGCGGTGTCGCCGCCCTGGTCGCGAGCTTCGTCGGCGTGCTCGTCGCCCACAACCTGCACGTCCCGTCCGTCGCGGTGACGACGGCGGCGATCGTGCCCCTCGTGCCCGGAGGCGCGGTCTTCTACGGCCTGCTCGGCATGGTGCACGCCGACCCGGCGTCGGGCGCACCCGGCGGGGCGAGCTCCCTCGTCCTCGCGGCCTCGGTCGGCCTGGCGCTCGCGGCGGGCGCGTCGCTGGGCATCTACCTCGGCACACCCGTGCGCGCCACGCTCGAGAGCGTGGCGCGGTCCCGCGCCCGGGTCCGCCGCTGAGCCGTCCCCGGTGCCCCGCGCTGGGGCACCGGAGACGGCTTCACCGCCCCGCGGGCGGTCAGGAGCAGGTGGCCAGCTCCTCGGCCGTCGGCGTGAAGCGGACCCAGTCGAAGGACGCGGTGAGCTCCGGCGTCGCCTCCGGGCCGCGGTAGGCGAACGGGCCGAGGTCGGTCGCCGCGAGCTCGTCGGCGGGCGCGGCGCGGCCGAGGTTGCGGAACGTCACCCCGTCGATGCTGTACGACGCCGTGAGCCACTCGCCGTGGTGCGTCATCCGCAGCCACACGGTGTCCCCGGTCTCCGGCGGGGCGAGCGCGGAGTCCTCCGCCGTCCACGCGTCGTTCCGGTCGACGCCGTCCCGGCGCCAGACGAAGTCGAACCGCTTGCCCGCGTCGACGTGCGAGACGTCGACGCGCAGGGAGGTGGCGTCGTCGCGCCGCAGGATCAGGCCGGCCTGCTGGAAGTTGACCTCCGGGTCGAGCGTGAGCTGCGTCGTCACCTGCCACGGCCCGCCGGGCGCCGGGCGCAGCACGAGCGGGGCCGACGTCGAGTTGCCCGGGTACGTCGGCAGGTGCCACGCGCCGTCGGCGACGACGGACCGGTCGAGGTCGCCGCGCACGGACGTCGACCACACCGAGCGGTCGAGCGCGTCGCCGTCCAGCTCGTCCGAGCCCGCGCCCGTGCACTGCGCGTACAGCGGGTCCTCGGGGTGGGTGTTCAGCGGGTCGCGGACGCCGTCCGGGTCGAGCACCGCGTGCCCGACGGTGGTGTGCGAGCGCTCGCCGTACTCGTAGACCATGTGCGTCCGGCCGCGATGGGTCACGATCTGCGGCGACGACGCCCGCCCGGCCTCGGGCGGGGCAGGGTTCGGCACGAACAGCGGCTCGGGGTCGCCGACGTCGGTGAGGGTGCGGTCGACGGGCCGCGCGAAGATCGTCCCGACCGTCGAGCCGTAGACGACGTAGTCCTGGCCCCGCCACCGCCACAGGTCCGCCGCCGACACGTTGACGCCCTCGGCGGGTCCCGGCGTGACGATGGGCTCCGGCCGGACCTCCCAGTCGCGCCCGTCGCGCGAGTACGCCAGGTTGATGTGCCGCACGTTGGTGTCGTAGTTCGTCATGAACAGCATCGCCCAGCGCTGCGGCGAGGACCGGTCCGGGTTGGGGAACACCCGCGCGTAGGACGTCTCGGTCGCGCGGCGGCCCGGCTGAGCGGCGTCGACCATCGCGGTGGTGACCGCCTCGCCGCCGTACTCGAACGTGACGCCGTCGGTCGACGTCGCGTACCGGGTCACCCGGTTGTCGCCGTGGAAGTAGAGGTACATCCGTCGCTCGTCGGGGTTCCACACGGCGTCGGGCGAAGACACGTGCGGCACGTCGTAGACGCCCTCCCAGCGGTTGGCCACGACGGGGCTGCCCTCGTACTGCGTCCAGGGGCCGTCGAGCGAGTCGGCGTACATGAGGTTGATGCCGCCCGGGTCGTCGTGCGGCGCGTAGTAGACGTACCACTCGCCCAGGGGATCGGCCAGGTGCGCGCCGGCGTGGAACACCGACGGGAAGATGAACTCCTGGTTGGGGTTGTGCGGCAGCGTCTCGTCGAGCGGGTCGACGATCGCGCCCGTCGACGTGAAGACCGGCAGGTCGGCCGTGCGGTGGCGCGGCGGGTGGTCCTGGCCCGGGCCGGGAGCGCCGGGCGGCGGTCCCGCCGCCTGCGTCGTGGCGGGGACGAGCGCGGCCACCAGGGCGAGTGCTGCGCCGGCCAGGGCCCGGCCCGCGGTGCGGACTGCCATGTGCGTACTCCTTCGTCGCGGTGCACGCCGTCGGTGGTCGTGCGTCGCCAGCCTTCGGGCGAGGCGGCGAAAGGGTCAAGCGCGGTGATGAGGTTCATCAGCATGCCCCGGTGATAATGCGCCACATCCGACGCCGAGGCCGGTGCAACGGCAGCACGGCGCCCGCTCGGGCGCGCCCGACCGACTGCTAATAATGCGCATCATCCGATTGACCCCGCGCTCGGCGCCCCGTGAGACTCCGAGGGTCAGAGCCGACCGAGGGGTTCGAGGAGGAGCCGTGCCGCGTCGCCGCATCACCCAGACGGACGTCGCCGCGATGGCGGGCGTCAGCCAGGCCACCGTCTCCTTCGTGCTCAACGGCAGCACGCCGGCGGGTGTCCGGATCAGCGAGGAGACGCGCCAGCGCGTGCTCGACGCCATCCGGATCACGGGCTACACCGCCAACCCGGCGGCGCAGCGGCTCGCGGGCGGCCTCGCGCAGATCCTCGGCGTCTTCACCTACGAGGCCACGTTCCCGCGCCCGAGCCGCGACTTCTACGGCCCGTTCCTCACCGGCATCGAGCACGCCGCCGAGCGGCTCGGCGTCGACCTGCTGCTGTTCACGAGCGCTCCGGTCGAGGACGGGCGCCGCCGGCTCACGCGCGAGGGGTGGCAGCGGCTCGGCGTCGCCGACGGCTGCCTCCTGCTCGGCCAGCACGAGCACCGGGGGGAGCTGCAGCACCTGCTCGACACCAACTACCCGTTCGTGTTCATCGGCAAGCGCGGCAGCGACGGCGGCCGCCTGCCCTACGTGGGCGCCGACTACGTGAGCGGCACGGTGCGCCAGATCGACCGCCTCGTCGCCCTCGGGCACCGGCGCATCGGGTACGTGGGCCTGCGCGGCACCGACCAGCCGACCCTCGACCGCGTCGAGGGCTACCGCGACGCCATGAAGGCCCACGGCCTGACCACCCGGTTCGTCGAGCTCGAGGACACGGCGGCCACCGCGGCCGAGATCGTCGAGCAGCGGTTCACCGCCGTCGTCGTGGCGCCGGAGAACCACCCGGAGGAGCTCGCGGACGAGCTCGCCGCCCGCGGCGTGCGCGTGCCGGACGACGTGTCCGTGCTGCTGCTCGGCCAGCCGCACCACCTGCGGCGCGGCGGCAGGGCGTGGTCGGGCTTCTCCGTGCCGCGCGAGGAGATGGGCGCCCGCGCGCTGTACCTGTTGTCGCGCCTCGCCGCCGACGACGGCCCCCGCCGCGAGCGCGACGCCCGGCGGCCGACCGCCGTGACCGAGGCGGAGCTGCACCAGGTGCTCGCGTGCCCGGACGTCGAGGGAGCCACCCTGGCGCCGCCGGGCCGAACCGCGCGCTGAGTGC
>NZ_JABEMG010000183.1 GCF_013004695.1 Promicromonospora citrea | reverse complement strand
CCCATCTCGGGAAGGAACCCCATGCGGCTCGAGCTGCGCGGTATCACCAAGCGCTTCGGCGCGCTCGTCGCGAACGACCACATCGACCTGGTGGTCGAGCCGGGCGAGATCCACTGCCTCCTGGGCGAGAACGGGGCGGGCAAGTCCACCCTGATGAACGTCCTGTACGGCCTGTACCAGGCCGAGGAGGGCGACATCCTGCTGGACGACGAGGTCCAGCACTTCGCCGGGCCCGGCGACGCCATGGCGGCGGGCATCGGCATGGTCCACCAGCACTTCATGCTCGTCCCCGTCTTCACGGTGGCGGAGAACGTCATGCTCGGCCACGAGCAGACCCGCGGCGGCGGCCGGCTCGACCTCGACGCCGCCCGCGCGCAGGTGCGCGAGATCTCCGCGCGCTTCGGCTTCCACGTGGACCCCGACGCCGTCGTCGAGGACCTGCCCGTGGGCGTGCAGCAGCGCGTCGAGATCATCAAGGCCCTGTCGCGCAACGCCGACGTGCTGGTGTTCGACGAGCCGACGGCGGTGCTCACGCCCCAGGAGACCGACGAGCTCATGACGATCATGCGGCAGCTGCGCGACGAGGGCGCCGCGATCGTCTTCATCACCCACAAGCTGCGCGAGGTCCGCGAGGTCGCGGACCGCATCACCGTCATCCGCCACGGCAAGGTCGTCGGCGAGGCCAGCCCGACCGCGTCGGACGCCGAGCTCGCCTCGCTCATGGTCGGCCGCGCCGTCGAGCTCACCGTGCAGAAGGACGCACCGACCCTCCGCGACAACGGTCTCGTCGTCCGCGACCTCGTGGTCACCGACGAGGCGGGCACCGTCGTCGTCGACGGCGTGAGCTTCGAGGTGCGCGGCGGCGAGGTGCTGGCCGTCGCCGGTGTGCAGGGCAACGGCCAGACCGAGCTCACCGAGGCGCTCCTCGGCCTCGAGAACGACGTGACCGGCAGCGTGACGCTCGACGGCGCGGAGCTCGTCGGGCTGTCCGTGCGCCGCATCCTCGACCAGGGCGTCGGCTTCGTGCCGGAGGACCGCACGCACGACGGTCTGGTCGGCGAGTTCACGATCGCGGAGAACCTCATGCTCGACCGCTCCGACGGGCCGCCCTTCGTGCGGCGCGGCGCGCTCCAGCTCGGCTTCCGCGACCGTTTCGCGCGCGAGAAGGTGCAGGAGTACGACGTCCGCACCCAGGGCATCACCACGCCCGTCGGCCGCCTCTCGGGCGGCAACCAGCAGAAGGTCGTCGTCGCCCGCGAGATGTCGCGCGACCTGCGCCTGCTCGTCGCGGCACAGCCGACGCGCGGCGTCGACGTCGGCTCCATCGAGTTCATCCACAAGCGGATCGTCGCGACGCGCGACGCCGGCGTCCCGGTCGTGGTGGTCTCCACCGAGCTGGACGAGGCGGTCGCGCTGGCCGACCGGATCATGGTGATGTACCGCGGCAAGGTCGTCGGCATCGTGCCCGCCGACACACCGCGCGACGTGCTGGGCCTCATGATGGCGGGGATCTCGCCGCAGGACGCGAAGGGAGAGGTCGCGTGAGCGCGTCCGAGTCGGGTCAGGGGACCAACCCCGCCCAGGAGCCGGGGCTCGACCCCGGCACGGCCGAGGAGCTGGAGCAGGAGCGGGCCCGCGTGGCCGGCCCGCCCGTCGGGGACGACGCCGTCGACACGGCGAGCCGCCTGGCCAAGGCCCTGCAGCAGACGATGAGCAGCCCGTGGACCGTCTCCGCGGGAGCCGTGCTGCTCGCGATCGTCGCCGGGTCCGTCATGATCGCCTTCACCGACGAGGAGGTGAAGGCGGCGTCGACCTACTTCTTCGCGCGGCCCGGAGACACCTTCGTCGCGCTCGGCCAGGCGATCGGCGGCGCGTACGCCGCGCTGTTCCGCGGCGCCGTCGTGAACTTCCAGGCCGACGACCTCGCGACCGCCGTCCGGCCGTTCACCGAGACGCTCACCTACGCGACCCCGCTCATCGCGGCGGGCCTCGGCGTGGCGCTCGCCTTCCGGGCCGGCCTGTTCAACATCGGTGGCCAGGGCCAGATGCTCGTCGCCGCCGCGGCCGCGGGCTGGGTCGGCTTCGGCGTGAGCGGCGTGCCGTTCCCGCTGCACCTGGTGCTCGCGCTCGTCGCGGGCATCGCCGCGGGCGCGTTGTGGGCAGGCCTCGCGGGCCTGCTCAAGGCCCGCACCGGGGCGCACGAGGTGATCGTGACGATCATGCTGAACTACGTCGCCTTCTACCTCATCTCGTACTTCCTGGCGACGCCGGGGCTGCTGCAGGCTCCCGGCTCGTCCAACCCGAAGACGCCGCCGACGCCGCAGTCCGCGCAGCTGCCCGCCCTGCTCGGCGAGCGGTTCAACCTCACCTGGGGCTTCGTGCTGGCGCTGCTGGCCGTCGTCGGCGTGTGGTGGCTGCTCAACCGGTCGTCCGCGGGCTTCGCGTTCCGCGCCGTCGGCGAGAACCCCCGTGCCGCGCGCGTCGCGGGCATCGACACCGGCCGCACCACCGTGAGCTCGATGCTCGTGGCGGGCGGGCTCGTCGGCCTGGCCGGCGCGTCGCAGGTGCTCGGCGCGATCACCACGGGGTTCAGCTCCGACATCGACGCGGGCATCGGGTTCGACGCCATCACCGTCGCGCTGCTCGGCGGGTCCAACCCGTGGGGCGTGCTCGCGGCGGGCATCCTGTTCGGCGCGTTCAAGGCGGGCGGGTCCACCATGCAGGCGGCCGAGGGCATCCCGAGCGACATCGTGCTCGTCGTCCAGTCGCTCATCGTGCTGTTCATCGCGGCGCCGCCGCTGGTCCGGGCCATCTTCCGGCTGCCGGACCCGAGCCGCCGTCGGGCCCCGAAGAAGGCCCGGAAGACGAAGGAGGCGGCAGCGTGAGCGCCGAACACAGGACGACCCAGCTCGACGCGCCGCTGTCGGAGACCACGCGCACCGTCACGGTCGTGACGTGGAAGACGGCGGGCGTGCTCGCCGCGATCACGGTGCTCTACGCGCTGCTGCTCGTGGCCGTGCCGCACGCGGGGGACACGCGGTTCGTGCTGTCCTCGCGCAACGACTTCTTCCAGATCCCCGTGATCGTGCTGCCGTCGGCGCCGCTCGCGTGGGCGTGCGGTGCCGTGCTGCTCGCGGTGACGGCGGCCGCGGCCGTGCTCACGGCGCGGCACCGGCGTACGCCCACGTGGCTCGTCGTGGTCTACGCGGCGGCCGCGCTGACCGGGTTCCTGGCCTGGGCCGGTGCGGGCAGCCCGCGCGACCTGTCGGTCGTCGGCCTGCTCGGCGGCGCCGTGCTCTGGTCGGTGCCGTTCGTGTACGGCGCGCTCGGCGGCGTCATCGGCGAACGGGCGGGCGTGGTCAACATCGCGATCGAGGCCCAGCTCCTCGGCGCCGCGTTCACCGCCGCGATCGTCTCGTCGATCACGAACAGCGCCGTCATGGGCCTGCTCGCCGCGCTGCTGGCGGGTGCGCTCGTGTCGCTGGTGCTCGGCCTCTTCGCGATCACGTACCACGTGAACCAGGTCATCGTCGGTGTCGTGCTCAACGTGCTCGTCGTCGGGCTGACGAGCTTCCTGTACTCGCAGGTGCTCGTCCCCGCCGCGGAGACGCTCAACTCCACCACCCGGTTCAGCGCCGTGCCGATCCCCGTGCTGTCGGAGATCCCGGTGCTCGGCCCCGTGCTGTTCCGCCAGCCGCTGCTCATCTACCTGATGTTCCTCGCCGTGCCCGCGGTCTGGTTCGCGCTGAACCGCACCCGGTGGGGCCTGCGGCTGCGGGCGGTGGGCGAGCACCCGAAGGCGGCCGACACGGTCGGCATCGACGTGGTGCGCACGCGGTACAACGCCGTGCTCGTCGCGGGCGCCGTGGCGGGTCTCGGCGGTGCGTTCTACACGACCGTGCAGCTCAGCCAGTTCGGCGAGAACATGACCGGCGGCGCGGGCTACATCGCGCTGGCGGCGGTCATCTTCGGCAAGTGGGACCCGGTGCGCGCGGCGTTCGCCGGTCTGCTGTTCGGCTTCGCGTCGAACCTGCAGAACGTGCTGTCCGTCGTGGGCTCGCCCGTGCCCAGCCAGTTCATGCTCATGGTCCCCTACGTCGTCACGCTGCTCGCGGTGGCGGGCCTGGTGGGCCGGTCGCGTCCGCCGGCCGCGTCGGGCGAGCCGTACGTCAAGGGCTGAGGATGGGCACCGTGAACACCTCTGACACCGTGGACTGGGACGGCCTGCGGGCCGCCGCCCGGGAGGCGGTCGGTAAGGCGTACGCGCCGTACTCCGACTTCAAGGTCGGCGCGGCGGCGTACGCCACCGACGGCCGCCTGCTCACCGGGGCGAACATCGAGAACGCGGCCTACGGCGTCACGCTGTGCGCCGAGTGCTCGCTCGTGAGTGCGCTGGTGATGTCGGGCGGCGGGCGGCTGGCGTCGTTCACCTGCGTGAACGTGCTCGGCGAGACGATCATGCCGTGCGGGCGGTGCCGCCAGCTCCTCTGGGAGCACGGCGGGCCCGGCCTGCTGGTCGACACGCCGCAGGGCGTCCTGCCGATGACGGAAGTACTGCCGCAGGCCTTCGGGCCGGGCAACCTGGACCACGTGCGAGAGGCAACATCATGACCGAGCGGGCGACCGAGCCGTTCGACGCCGTCGACATCATCCGGACCAAGCGCGACAACACCGAGTCCCTGAGCGACGCGCAGATCGACTGGCTGATCGACGCCTACACGCGCGGCGTGGTGGCGGACGAGCAGATGTCCGCCATGACCATGGCGATCCTGCTCAACGGCATGACGAGGGCCGAGATCTCCCGCTGGACGCACGCGATGATCGCGTCGGGCGAGCGCATGTCGTTCGCCGGCCTGTCGCGGCCGACCGCGGACAAGCACTCGACCGGTGGCGTGGGGGACAAGATCACGCTGCCGCTGGCGCCGCTCGTCGCGTCGTTCGACGTCGCCGTGCCGCAGCTCTCCGGGCGGGGGCTCGGCCACACGGGGGGCACGCTCGACAAGCTCGAGGCGATCCCCGGGTGGCGCGCGTCGCTGACGAACGACGAGATGATGGCGCAGCTCGAGTCCGTGGGTGCCGTGATCTGCGCCGCGGGCGCGGGCCTCGCGCCCGCCGACAAGAAGCTCTACGCGCTGCGCGACGTCACGGCCACCGTCGAGGCGATCCCGCTCATCGCGAGCTCGATCATGTCGAAGAAGATCGCCGAGGGCACGGGTGCCCTGGTGCTGGACGTCAAGGTCGGCTCCGGCGCCTTCATGAAGGACCTGGACAGCGCCCGCGAGCTCGCGCGCACCATGGTGGACCTCGGCACCGACGCCGGTGTGCGGACGGTCGCCCTGGTCACCGACATGTCCGTGCCGCTGGGCCGCACGGCGGGCAACGCCCTGGAGGTCCGCGAGTCGCTCGAGGTGCTGGCCGGCGGCGGGCCGGCGGACGTCGTCGACCTCACCGTGGCGCTGGCCGTCGAGATGCTGGACGCCGCGGGCCGCCCGACGTCGGAGGCGGACGTGCGCGCCGCGCTGTCCGACGGCCGGGCCATGGACCGCTGGCGCGCGATGATCGCGGCGCAGGGCGGCGACGTCGACGCGCCGCTCCCGGTCGCGAAGGAGACCGAGACCCTCGTGGCGCCGCGCTCCGGCGTGCTCACGTCGCTCGACGCCTACGCGGTCGGCGTGGCGGCGCGCCGTCTGGGGGCCGGCCGGGCGCGCAAGGAGGACGCGGTGCAGGCGGCCGCCGGTGTCGAGATCCACGTCAAGCCGGGCGACCGGGTGGCCGAGGGGCAGCCGGTGCTCACGCTGCACACCGACACCCCCGAGCGGTTCGAGCGGGCCCGCGAGGCCCTCGCCGGGGCGTGGGACGTACGGCACGAGAGCGCGGAGACGGTGCTCGAGGGCGTCTTCGCCGGAGCCGCGGGCATGCTCGCGAGCCTCGACGGTGGTGCGGGCGCCCTGGCGGGTGCCGGGCTGGTGCACGACCGGTCCGTGGTGCTCGACCGGATCGTCTGACCTGCGGGTTCGGGCGCGCCGGGTCACCCGGCGCGCCCAGCGTGGCGCACCGGCGAGTCGCGCCGGGGCGGCTTAGCCTGACGGGATGCCGTCGTCTATGCGCCTTTCGTCCCTGCTCGGCGCCGTGCGCGCATTCGCCGGACCGGTGCCCGCGCCGCCCCCGCCCGGCCGCTTCGAGCGGCCAGCCGTGCCCGACGACGTCGAGGCGCGCCTCGAGTCCGTGCCGAACCGGGCACGGCGCTCCGTGCTCGACCCGCTCGCGCGCGAGCGAGGCACCGGGACGGTCGGCTTCCCGCGGCGGCTGAACCTGCCCTCGCTCGAGGGCGCCACCGCAGCGGCGGTGCAGATCGACGAGACCACGTGCGGCGCCGCCGTGCTGGCCATGCTCGGGCTGGCCGGCGACCCGCGGGCCGCGCTGCGGCTCGCCGCGGGGGACCCGGCCGAGGGCTTCGCGCGGCTCCAGCGCGCCGTGCACGCCGCCACCAACCGGCACGGGCTCGGTCCGGCCGGCTGGCCGCGCTCCTACGGGACGCCGCCGTGGGGCGCCGCCCGCTTCGCCAGCTACGGCGGCGTGCGCTACACCCACCGCGTCGCGGAGCGCCCCGGGGTGGTCGAGGCCGCCGTC
>NZ_JABEMG010000182.1 GCF_013004695.1 Promicromonospora citrea | reverse complement strand
CTGGTGATGAACGGACGACCCCGCAAGGTCCTGGACTGGCACACACCCTACGAAGCAATGAGCAAGCTACTCTCAGCCGACACAACCGGTGTTGCAACCACCGATTGAATCCGCCCTACCTCGCCAGACGACTACCTCGCCAGACGACTACCTCGCCAGACGACTACCTCGGCGGGGCAGGGGGAGGGGTCAGGCGACCAGGCGGTCGACCGCCTCGGGGGACAGGGCCTGGTCGGCGGCCATCGCGCTCGCGCCCAGCACACCGGCCTGGGTGCCTGTGCGGGCCGTGACGATGCGCAGGTGCTGCGTGGCCAGCGGCAGCGACCGCTGGTAGACGACCTCGCGGATGCCCGCGACGATGTGCTCGCCCGCGTCGGCCAGCGCGCCGCCGATCACGATCATCGACGGATTGAGCAGGCTGACGCTCGTGGCGAGCACGGCGCCGATGTCGCGCCCTGCCTGACGCACCGCCTGGCTCGCGGTGACGTCGCCCGCGCGCACCATGGCCACGACGTCGGCGGGCGTGGTGGCACCCTCGAGCTGGGTGGCGACGGCCTGCCCGCTCGCGATGGCCTCGAGGCAGCCGACGTTGCCGCAGCGGCACACGACGTCGGTCACGCCGGGTACCGCGACGTGCCCGATGTCGCCCGCGGAACCCTGCGCGCCGCGGCGCAGCGCGCCGTCGGCGATGATGCCCGCGCCGATGCCCGTGGCGACCTTGACGAAGAGCAGGTCGGCGACGCCGGGCCACGCGGCGCGGTGCTCGCCGAGCGCCATGATGTTCACGTCGTTGTCGACGAGCACGGGCGCGCCGAACCGCTCGCCGAGGATGCCGGGCACGTCGGCGTCGTCCCAGCCCGGCATGATCGGCGGGTTGTTGGGGCGGCCGGTCGCGTGCTCGACGGGCCCGGGGAGGCCGACGCCGACACCGGCGAGCTCGGCGGTCGACCGGCCGGCCTCGCGCAGCAGCTCCCGCCCGGTCTCGGCCACCCGGTCGAGCACGGCCCGGGGACCGTCGGTGATGAGCAGCGGCATCTCGCGGTGCGCCAGCACGGTGGAGGCGAGGTCGGTCACGGCGAGCCGCGCGTGCGTCGCGCCGAGGTCCACACCCAGCACCACCTGCGCGGACGGTGCGAACGCGAACGTGGCGGGCGGTCGTCCGCCGGTCGACGTCGCCTCGCCCGCCGGGGCGATGAGACCCGCGGCCATGAGCAGGTCGATGCGCGCGGCCACCGTGGACCGCGCCTGCCCCGTCACCGCGGCGAGGTCCGCTCGCGTGCGCGGTTTCCCGTCGCGCAGGAGCTGGAACATGTCACCCGCTCCGGCGACCTTCGGTACCTGCTGAACCACGTCCCGTGCCACTTCCACCATGCCTCTAGTGAATCATGGCCAACAAGGTCGCGACTTTTGCTTGACGGTCGGCAAAAGTCCCTCTACGTTCGTGGCATGGTCGACGCAGACCCCCAACCGACCCCCCGTCCGACCCCTAGTCCGACAGAGCAGCCGGCAGAGCAGCGGGCAGGGCAGCAGCCGCTGCTGCAGATGCGCGGCATCGTGAAGGAGTTCCCCGGCGCGCGGGCGCTCGACGGCGTGGATCTCGAGGTCCGCCCGGGCGAGGTGCACTGCCTGCTGGGCCAGAACGGGGCGGGCAAGTCCACCCTGATCAAGACGCTCGCGGGGGCCCACCAGCCGACGGCGGGCGAGATCCTCATCGACGGCGAGCCCGTCACGATCGCCGACCCGGTCGCGGCGCTCCGGCTCGGGATCGCGACCATCTACCAGGAGCTCGACGTCGTCGACGGCCTGACGGTCGCCGAGAACATCTACCTCGGGCACGAGCTCGCGTCGGGCGGTGTCACGCGCCGGTCCGAGGCGGCCCGCAACACCCGCAGGCTGCTGGAGCGCCTGGGCCACGGCGAGATCTCGCCGTACCGCGAGGTCGGCTCGCTGTCCGCGGCGGGCAAGCAGATCGTGTCGCTGGCCCGCGCACTGTCCCGGGACGCGCGCGTCGTCATCATGGACGAGCCGTCCGCCGTGCTGGACTCCGAGGAGGTCGGCAACCTCCACCGCATCGTGCGCGAGCTGGTCGCCGACGGCGTCGCCGTCGTCTACATCTCGCACCGGCTGGAGGAGATCCGCCAGCTCGGCGACCGCATCACGGTGCTCAAGGACGGCCGCACGGTCGCCGAGAGCCTCGTCGTGGCGGACACGCCGACCGACGAGCTCATCAAGCTGATGACGGGCCGGTCGGTCGAGTACGCGTTCCCCGAGCGCCCCGGCGTCCCGGCCGGTGCGGAACCGGTCCTCGAGGTCGAGGACCTCGCCCTGGGCGGCGTCTTCTCCGACGTCTCCCTCACGGTGCGGGCGGGCGAGATCGTCGGCCTGGCCGGCCTCGTCGGCTCGGGACGCTCCGAGATCCTCGAGACGATCTACGGCGCGCGGCGGGCGGCGTCGGGCACCGTGCGGGTGGGCGGCAGGCGCCTGCGCGGCGGGGTCGACGCGGCGGTGGCCGCGGGCATCGGGCTGTGCCCCGAGGAGCGCAAGAGCCAGGGCCTGCTGCTCGACGAGCCCGTGTACCGGAACATCACCCTGTCCACCTTCGCGCGGACGGCGCGGGCGGGGCTGCTCGACGAGAAGGCGGAGCGCGCCGCCGCGCGCGAGCAGGTCGAGGCGCTCGACCTGCGGCCCGCCTCGGTCGACCGGCACGCCCGCACCCTCTCGGGCGGCAACCAGCAGAAGGCCCTGCTCGCGCGCTGGCTCGTGCACGGCTGCCGAGTGCTCCTGCTCGACGAGCCCACCCGCGGCGTCGACGTCGGCGCGCGCGCCGAGATCTACACCCTGATCCGCCGCCTGGCCGACGACGGCGCGGCCGTCGTCGTCGTGTCGAGCGAGATCCCCGAGGTGCTCGGGCTCGCCGACAGGGTCCTGGTCATCTCCGACGGCCGGGCGGTCCACGAGGGACCCGCCCGCGACATCGACGAGCACCGCGTGCTCGACCTGGTCATGGAAGGAAGTGTGGCGTGAGCCAACGTTCGGCCCTCATGGGTCCGGCCCTGCGGATGGGCGGCCTCGTGCTCGCCCTCGTCCTGCTCGTGGTCGTCGGTGTCGCGACGGCCGGCGAGCGGTTCTGGAGCACCGGCAACCTGATCACGGTCCTCAGCCTCGCGGCCGTCACCGGCGTGGTCAGCATCGGCATGACGTTCGTCATCACCTCGGGCGGCATCGACCTGTCGGTCGGCGCGGTCGTGGGCCTGGCGTCCGTCTGGGCGTCGACGCTCTCCACCCAGTACGCGGCCGAGGACTTCGGCTGGTGGGTCATCCCGCTGACCGCCCTCGCCGTCGGCCTGGTGGCGGGCCTCATCAACGGGCTGTTGGTCGCCTACGGCAAGATGCCCGCGTTCATGGCGACGCTCGCGATGCTGGCGGCCGCCCGCGGCCTCGCGGAGATCATCGCGGGGCGGCGCACGCAGATCGTGACCGTGGAGCCCTTCTTCGACGTGTTCCAGTCGCGCCCGCTCGGCGTGCCCGCGATCGTGTGGATCTTCGTCGTGGTGGCGGCCGCCGGCTGGTTCCTGCTCAACCGCACGACGTTCGGCCGCCGGACCGTGGCCGTGGGCGGCAACCCCGAGGCCTCGCGCCTCGCGGGCATCAAGATCAAGCGGCACACCCTGTACCTGTACGGGCTCGCCGGCCTGACGGCGGGCATCGGCGCCGTGATCCTCCTCGCGCGCACGACGGCGGGGTCCTCGACGCACGGCACGCTCCTCGAGCTGGACGTCATCGCGGCGGTCGTCGTCGGCGGCACGCTGCTGGCCGGCGGCCGGGGCACCATCACGGGCACCGTGCTCGGCGTCCTCATCTTCTCGACGCTGACCAACGTGTTCGTCCTCAACAACCTCGACAGCTCGGTGCAGGCGATCGCCAAGGGCGCGATCATCGTCGGCGCCGTGCTGCTGCAGCAGTGGTTCGCCGCGCGCGAGCGGGTCACCGCCACCTGACGCGCGACCTGACCGCACCAGAGACAACCCAGCAGTTCCACCCGGATCAAGGGAGATCATCATGACCGCGTCCACCGTCCGCACGCGCCGCGCCGTCGGCGCCGTCGCCGCAACGGCCACCGCCGCGCTGCTGCTCACCGGCTGTGTGAGCAACGAGCCCCGCGAGAGCGAGGACGACGCCGCGAGCGGCCCCGTCGCCGTCACCGAGAACGACGAGCCCGGCGACGAGGTCGTCATCGGCTTCTCGGCCCCCGCCGCCGACCACGGCTGGATGGGTGCGATCACCAGCGCCGCCAAGGCCGAGGCCGAGAAGTACGAGGACGTCACGCTCCAGGTCGCCGAGGGCACCAACGACGTCAACGTGCAGATCAGCCAGATCGAGGGCTTCATCGACCAGGGCGTCGACGCCATCGTGCTGCTGCCGTTCGACGGCGCGGCGCTCACCGACGTCGCGCTCGAGGCCATGGAGGCCGGCATCCCGGTCATCAACGTGGACCGCGAGTTCACCAGCCCGTTCGCCGCGCGCGCCACCGTGCTCGGCGACAACTACGGCATGGGCGTCAGCGCGGGCACCTACATCTGCGAGCAGCTCGGCGACAACCCCGACGCCGTGGTCGCCGAGATCGCCGGCATCGACTCGCTGCCGCTCACGCAGGACCGCAGCCAGGGCTTCAAGGACGCCCTCGACGACTGCGGGCTGGACGTCGACGCGCGCGTCGCCGCGGAGTTCACCGTCGAGTCGGGCGAGGAGCAGACGGCGAACCTGCTGTCCGCCGAGCCGCAGATCGACGCCATCTGGAACCACGACGACGACCAGGGCGTCGGCGTCCTGGCCGCCATCGAGAACGCGGGCCGCGACGAGTTCTTCGTCGTGGGCGGCGCCGGCTCGGCCAACATGATGCGCGAGATCCAGGACGAGGAGAGCGTCGTCGACGCCACCGTCATCTACCCGTCCACGCAGGCCGCCGACGGCGTGAAGCTGGCCCGCCTGGTCGCCCAGAACAAGACGGTGAGCGACCTCGCCTCGATCGGCGTGCCGCGCACGGTCCAGCTCTACGCGCCCGTCGTCACGGCGGACAACGTGGAGGAGTTCCTGCCCATCGGCTTCGAGTCCTGACGCTGTGACAGCAGGCGACGATGCCCGGCAGGGCGGGCCGGAGGGCAGGGACATGACAGTGGTGGAGACAGTGGTCGAGACAGGGGTGGTGGCAAGAGTGGTGGCACCAGTGGGGGGAGGCACGGGATGAGCGCGGACAACGAGCTCGGCGTCGGCATGGTCGGGTACGCGTTCATGGGGGCGGCGCACTCGCAGGCGTGGCGCACGGCTCCGCGGTTCTTCGGCCTGGCCCTCGCACCGCGCATGCGCGCGGTCGCGGGCCGGGACGAGGCCGCGGTGCGCGCGGCCGCCGACCGGCTCGGCTGGGACGAGGCGGTCGTGGGCTGGCAGAGCCTGCTCGAGCGGGACGACATCGACCTGGTCGACGTCTGCACCCCCGGCGACACGCACGCGGAGATCGCCGTCGCGGCGCTCGAGGCCGGCAAGCACGTCCTGTGCGAGAAGCCGCTGGCCAACAGCGTCGCGGAGGCCGAGGCGATGGTGGCGGCGGCCGAGTCCGCCGCGGCCCAGGGCGTGCGCGCGATGGTGGGCTTCACCTACCGCCGCGTGCCCGCCATCGCGCTGGCCCGGCGGCTCGTCGAGCAGGGCCGGATCGGCCAGGTGCGCCACGTCCGTGCGCAGTACCTGCAGGACTGGATCGCCGACCCGCAGGCGCCCATGTCCTGGCGGCTCGACAAGCAGAAGGCCGGCTCGGGGGCGCTCGGCGACATCGGCGCCCACGTCGTCGACCTCGCGCAGTACATCACCGGGGAGACGCTCACCGGCGTGACCGGCCTCCTGGAGACGTTCGTGCACGAGCGGCCCGAGGCGTCGTCCTCGGCCGGGCTGTCCGGCGTCGCCGACACCGGGCGCACCGGCACGGTCACGGTCGACGACGCCGCGGTGTTCCTCGGCAAGCTGTCCGGCGGCGGGCTCGCGACCTTCGAGGCGACCCGCTTCGCGTGGGGCCGCAAGAACGCGATCCGCCTCGAGATCAACGGGTCGGCGGGCTCGCTCGCCTTCGACTTCGAGGACATGAACCTGCTGCACTTCTACGACGCCGCGGAGGACGCGGCGACGGCGGGCTTCCGCCGGATCGTCGTCACCGAGCCCGAGCACCCGTACGGCGGGGCGTGGTGGCCCCCGGGGCACGGGCTCGGGTACGAGCACGCGTTCACGCACCAGGTGGTCGACCTGGTCGGCGACCTGGCGGCGGGCAGGCAGCCGACGCCGTCGTTCGCCGACGGCCTGGGCGTCCAGCGCGTGCTGGACGCCGTGGAACGCAGCGCCGCCGCAGGGGGTGGATGGGTCTCCCTCGCATGATCCGTGGGCCCGCGCCGGCGACCTCGCCGGCGCGGGCCGCCTCGATCGTCGCGTTGAGCGCGAGGAGGTTGGTCTGCTCGGCGATCGAGGTGATGAGCTTGACCACCTCGCCGATCTGCTGGCTGGACTCGCCGAGGCGCACCGCGGTGGCGCTCGTGTCGGCGACGGCGCGGACGGCCTCGGCGGCCACCCGCGCGGCCTCGTTGGCGTTGCTGCTGATCTCGCGGATCGACGCGCCCATCTGCTCCGAGGACGACGCGACCGTCACGACGCTGCGCGTCACCTCGCCGGCCGCGGACGACACGACGGTGGCGCGGCCGCTGGTGGCCTCCGAGGACTCCGCGATGCGCGCCGAGGAGCTCGACAGCTCGTCCGAGGAGGCGGCGACGGCGTCCGCCGAGGCCGCGACCTCCCGCA
>NZ_JABEMG010000181.1 GCF_013004695.1 Promicromonospora citrea | reverse complement strand
GTGCGCAGCGCCGCCGAAGGCCGCCCGGGGGAGACGGCGAACCGGGACCGCCGCACGGGCCGGGCCCGGGCAGCCGTGCGCGGCGCGCGGTGGGCGCCCGCACCGCTCACGCGCTCGCGCAGCGCGCCGAGCCCGTCGTTCGTCACCTGACCGGCCCAGACCAGGTCCCAGAGGGCCTCGAGCACCACGCCCGTCTCCGCGCCGGCCAGCTCGGCGATCCGGGGCAGGAAGTACCCGCCGGACCCCGTGAGCAGGTCGAGCACCGCCCGGTGGAGGTCGGTGTCCAGCGGACCCTCCTCCTCGACGGGGGCGAGCTCGGCGAGCGTGAGCGGCGCGCCGTCGGCGAGGTGGAGCGAGACGAGCCCGTCGCCGCCCCCCGACCCGGGCAGGCGTGCGTGCCCCGCCCACAGCACCTCGCCGGCGACGGTGAGCTCGTCGAGCAGGGCGGGGGAGTAGTCCGCCACGCGTGCGGGCAGCACCAGCGTCTCGAGGGCGCTCGCGGGCACGGCGGCTCCTGCGAGCTGCTCGATCGCCTGCACCAGGCCGTCCGCGCCCCGCAGGAGGCCCGTGGAGACGTTCTGCCAGCGGGGCAGGAAGGCACCGAGGGCCTCCTGCTCCACGGGTTCGACCTCGGCGCGCAGGACGGCCAGCGAGCGGCGCCGGAGCAGACGCAGCACGCCCGGGTCGCACCACTCGTCGCCCGTACCGCCGAGCGACGCCGGGCGCAGGCTGCCGCGGGCCAGCAGGCCCGCCGCCTCGAGCCGGGTGAGCGCCTGGACCACGACGGCGACCCCCAGCCCGAAGCGCTGTGCGACGGACGGCGCCCCGAAGGGCCCGTGCGTCCTGGCGTGCCGCCGCAGCAGGTCGCCCAGCGGGTCGGGGACGAGCTCGGTGAACGCCTCGGGGATGCCGACGGGCAGCGCCACACCGAGCGCGTCGCGCAGCCGCCCGGCGTCCTCCGTGACCGCCCACTGCTCCTCACCGGCGAACCGGACGCGGATCACGCGCCGCGACGTCTCGAGCTCCTGGAGCCAGGAGGGGACGGCATGCCGGGAGTCCTCACGCGTGCGGGCCTGCAGGGCGGCCAGGTCGTGGGGGCCCGTGCGGCGCAGCAGGTCCCACAGGCCCTCGGCGTCGCGGGCCTGGCGGTCGGGCGCCAGACCGGAGAGCTCGGCCTCCGTGCGCTCGACGGCCCCCGGGTCCAGCAGCTCGGACAGGTCGGCCGTGCCCTGCTCGCCCAGCAGCTCGGCGAGCAGCTCGGGGTCGAGCGACAGGGCGGCGGCGCGGCGCTCCGCCAGCGGCGCGTCGCCGTCGTACAGGAACTGCGCCGTGTACCCGAACAGCAGCGACTGGGCGAACGGGGAGGGGGTCGTGGTCGTGACCTCGACGACCCGGACGTCCCCCGAGCCGATGTCCCGCATGAGCCCGGTCAGGGCAGCGACGTCGAAGTCGTCCTGCAGGCACTCGCGGGCGGCCTCGAGCACGATCGGGAAGTCGGGGTACTGGCTCGCGACCTCGAGGAGCTGCGCCGAGCGCTGGCGCTGCTGCCACAGCGGCTGGCGCTTGTCCGGCCGCCGCCGGGGCAGGAGCAGGGCGCGCGCGGCGGCCTCACGGAAGCGGGCGGCGAACATGACCGACGAGCCGAGCTCGTCACGGACGGCGCCCAGCACCTCGTCCGGGTCCAGGAGCAGGTCCTCGAGCGTGACGCGGCCGGGCACCTGGGCCGCGGGCGGCGCGTGGTCACCGAGCACCACGGGCGACCCGTCGGTCTCGCCGTACTGCTGCCGCGGTGCGTCCTGCGGTGCGTCGGTCGGGAAGCCGTCGTGGACCGGGCCGAGGTCGTCGAGGTCGTCCCAGCTGCTGCCGGCGTCGGGCAGGCGGAGCACGATGCCGTCGTCGGAGTGCATGGCGGCCACGTCGAGGCCGAACCGCGCGCGCAGGCGCGCGGAGATGACGAGCGCCCACGGCGCGTGCACGCGCGCGCCGAGCGGCGAGTGGATCACGACGCGCCAGTCGCCGAGCTCGTCGCGGAACCGCTCGACGACGATCGTGCGGTCGTCGGGCACGCGGCCGGTGCCCTGCCGCTGCTCGGTGAGGTAGGCGGCGAGGTTGTCCGCGGCCCAGGGGTCCAGTCCCGCGGTGCGCAGGTGCTCGCGGCCGGCCTCCGGGTCGGCGGCGAGCGCGGCGTCGGCCTGCCGGACGAACGCGCCCACCGCGCGCCCGAGCTCGGCGGGGCGGCCGGGTGCGTCGCCCTTCCAGAAGGGCAGCCGGCCCGGCAGGCCCGGCGCCGGCGTGACGAGCACGCGGTCGGTGGTGATGTCCTCGATCCGCCACGTGCTGGACCCGAGGGTGAACGTGTCGCCCACGCGGGACTCGTAGACCATCTCCTCGTCCAGCTCGCCGACGCGCCTGCCGCCGCGGGTGCGTCCGCCGGAGCCGGGCACGTCGTCGGCCAGGGTGCCGTCGCCCGCCGCGCCCCCGGTGGCGAGGAAGACGCCGTACGCCCCCTTGTCGGGGATGGTGCCGCCGCTCGTGGTGGCCAGGCGCAGCGCACCGGGGCGGCCGCGCAGCATGCCGGTGGCGCGGTCCCACGTGATACGGGCGCGCAGCTCGGCGAAGTCCTCGCTCGGGTAGCGCCCGGCGAGCATGTCCAGCACCGCCCGCCACGTGGCCTCGCCGAGGTGGGTGAAGGGGGCGGCACGGCGCACGAGCGCGAGCAGGTCGTCCTCGGCCCAGTCGTCCACGGCCAGGGCCGCGACGACCTGCTGGGCCAGGACGTCGAGCGGGTTGGCGGGCACGTGGAGGTGCTCGATGGCGCCGGAGCGCATGCGCTGCGCGATGACCGTGGCGGGCACGAGGTCGCCCCGGAACATCGGGAAGACCACACCCTTGGAGACCGCGCCCACCTGGTGGCCCGCGCGGCCGATGCGCTGCAGGCCGCTGGCGACCGACGGCGGTGCGCCGACCTGCACGACGAGGTCGACCGCACCCATGTCGATGCCCAGCTCCAGCGACGACGTCGCCACGACGGCGGGCAGCCGGCCCTCCTTGAGCTCCGTCTCCGTCCGCGTGCGCTCGGCACGGCTCATCGACCCGTGGTGGGCGCGCGCGAGCGTCAGCTCGGTCGCGGGGACCGACTCCGGCAGGCCGTCGTGACCCGGGGCGGGTGTCGCGGCACCGGCCGAGGTGCCCGACTGGCCCGGCACGAGCGCGGCCCACGTGCTGGCCGGGTCGGCGACCTCCAGGCCCTGCCGCTGCGCCCAGACCTCGTTCATGCGGGCCGTCAGGCGCTCGGCGCCGCGCCGGTTGTTCGTGAAGACGATGGTCGAGGTGTGGTCCGCCACCAGGTCGACCACCCGCTCCTCGACGTGCGGCCACACCGAGGCGCGGCGCGGCGGTCCGGTCGCGGCGCCCGAGAGGTCGATCTCGTCGTCGCCGCTGCGGGGCGCCCCCGCGGTACCGGTCGCCTCGCCGGGCGGGCCGACGGCGGGCGCGCTGTCCAGGTCGGACAGGTCCGGCACGGGGACGACGACGTCGATCGCCCACTCCTTGTGCGACGGCGGCTGGACGACGACGACCTCGCGGCTGCCCTCTCCCGTCCTGGCGCCGCCGAGGAAGCCCGCCACCGCGTCGACCGGGCGGACCGTCGCCGACAGGCCGATGCGCTGTGCCGGCCGGTCCAGCAGGGCGTCGAGACGTTCGAGGCTCAGGGCGAGGTGGGCGCCGCGCTTGGTGCCCGCCACCGCGTGGATCTCGTCGAGCACCACGGTCTCCACGCCCGCGAGACCCGACCGGGCCGAGGACGTCAGGACGAGGAACAGGGACTCCGGCGTCGTGACGAGGATGTCCGGCGGGCGGGTCGCGAAGGCGCGCCGCTCGTTCGCCGGCGTGTCACCCGTGCGCATGCCGACCGTGACGTCGGGCACCTCGAGGCCCTCGCGCGCGGCCGCCTGGCGGATGCCGGTGAGGGGCGAGCGGAGGTTGCGCTGGACGTCGGCGGCGAGGGCCTTGAGCGGCGACACGTACAGGACGCGGCAGCGCCGGGCGCGGTCCTCGGGCGGGGGCGCGGACATGATCCGGTCGATCGACCAGAGGAAGGCCGCGAGCGTCTTGCCCGAGCCCGTCGGTGCGACGACGAGGGCGTGCCGGTCCCGCGCGACGGCGTCCCACGCGCCCGCCTGGGCGGCGGTGGGCTGCGCGAACGCCCCGGTGAACCACGCACGGGTGGCGGGTCCGAACCGGGACAGCGGGTCGTCGGGCTCTGGCATGGGGCCATTGTGTCCCGGACCACCGACACTGACCCGTCGGCACGGTGCCGGGGCCAGGCCCGGCGGACGTAGGGTTGTCGGGTGCGTGAGAGCGACTTCTGGCAGCTGGTCGACGAGGTGTTCGGCCGCGCGTACGGGCGCGTGCTGGCCCGTGAGCAGGTGCTGCCCGCGCTGGACGGGCGCACCCCGGTCGCCGCGCTCGAGGACGGCGACGAGCCGCGGGACGTGTGGCACGCGCTGTGCGACGCCCTCGACGTCCCCGACGCCGAGCGCTGGGGCACGGACAAGTACCGGCAGGCCCCGCCGCCCCGCCGCTGAGCGCTCGCGGAGGTCCGCGGGGGCACCGGCGGCAGGGCGGGCGACACGCCCGCGTGTCGCGCCGTGCCTCGAACACGCGTTCGGCTAGACTTCCACCACAGGCACGGATTTCGGAACGTCGTCCACAGGCGGCGGCCGGAGAAGGCGTCCGTGTCAGTGGCTCCGCGTACGGTCGGTCACGACGTACCGCCGGCTGTACGGACGACAACGTACGGAGCCATCCACGCAGGCGCCGAGAGCGCCCCGACCACGAAGGTGTCGCACATGCCCGCACCAGCAGATCGCGAGAAGGCCCTCGAGGCCGCCCTCGCCCAGATCGACCGCAACTTCGGCAAGGGTTCGGTCATGCGCCTCGGCGACGAGACCCGTGCGCCGATCGAGGTGATCCCGACCGGGTCCATCGCCCTCGACGTGGCACTGGGGATCGGGGGCCTGCCCCGCGGCCGCATCGTCGAGGTGTACGGTCCGGAGTCCTCCGGCAAGACCACCATCGCGCTGCACGCGGTGGCCAACGCCCAGCGCCAGGGTGGCATCGCCGCGTTCATCGACGCGGAGCACGCCCTGGACCCCGAGTACGCCAAGAAGCTCGGTGTCGACACCGACGCCCTCCTGGTCTCGCAGCCGGACACCGGTGAGCAGGCGCTGGAGATCACGGACATGCTGATCCGCTCCGGCGCGCTCGACATCATCGTGGTCGACTCGGTGGCGGCCCTGACGCCCAAGGCCGAGATCGAGGGCGAGATGGGCGACAGCCACGTGGGTCTGCAGGCCCGCCTCATGTCGCAGGCCCTGCGCAAGATCACCGGCGCGCTCAGCGCGTCCGGCACCACCGCGATCTTCATCAACCAGCTCCGCGAGAAGATCGGCGTGTTCTTCGGTTCGCCCGAGACCACGACGGGTGGCAAGGCGCTGAAGTTCTACGCGTCGGTCCGCCTCGACATCCGGCGCATCGAGACCCTCAAGGAGGGCACCGACGCGGTGGGTAACCGCACGCGCGTCAAGGTCGTCAAGAACAAGATGGCCCCGCCGTTCAAGCAGGCCGAGTTCGACATCCTGTACGGGGTCGGCATCTCCCGTGAGGGCGGACTGATCGACATGGGCGTGGAGCACGGCTTCGTGCGCAAGTCCGGGTCGTGGTTCACCTACGAGGGCGACCAGCTCGGCCAGGGCAAGGAGAACGCCCGCTCGTTCCTGCGTGACAACCCCGACCTCGCCAACGAGATCGAGAAGCGCGTCAAGGAGAAGCTGGGCGTGGGCCCGAAGGTGGACGCGCCGGCGGACGCCCCAGCGGCCCCGGCGATCGACGCGGGACCGGCTTCCGGCACGGTCGCCGCGGCGAGCTCGTCCACGCGGACGAGCGCGACGGCCAAGGCCACCAAGGCGCCTGCCTCGCGCTCGAAGACCACCAAGACCGCCGCGGCGAAGACCGCGGCCAAGGCGGAGGCCGCCGCCGAGAAGGCGCCGTTCTGACGTGCAGTACGGTGATCCAGCGGACGGTCCCGGCGTGGGGAAGCGTCGGGGCCGTCCCGCTACCCGGGACGGTGACGCCGCAGGTGGTCCGGGAGCCGCTCCCCGAAGCGGCCGCGGCCGTCGTGGGGGTGCCGACAGGGCGCCCCGCCGGACCGTCGCCGAACGCCTCGAGGCCGGTGAGATCAGCCGGGACGAGGCCGTCGAGAAGGCCCGTGAGGTCGTCCTGCGCGTCCTGACGGCCGCGCAGAAGTCGCGCCGCGAGCTCGAGCAGTCCCTGGCCCGCAAGGGTTACCCCGAGGACGTCGTGACGCAGGTCCTCGACCGGTTCGGCGAGGTGGGCCTGGTCGACGACGCCACGTACGCGGAGACCATCGTGCGCACGCGGCACGCCGAACGAGGGCTCGCCCGCCGCGGGATCGCCGCCGAGCTGCGCCGTCGGGGCATCGACGAGGACACCGCGTCCGTGGCGCTCGACCAGCTCGCCCCGGACGACGAGCGCGCCGCGGGTGCGCGGCTGGCCGGCAAGCTGGTCGCGCGCACCCGCGGCCTCGACCGCGAGGTGCGCGTCCGGCGCGCCGTCGGCTCGCTGGCCCGCAAGGGGTACCCGCCCGGCCTCGCGTTCGAGCTGGTGCGGGACGCGCTGACCGACGAGGGCGAGGACACCGACGACCTGGGGTACGCCGAGGACTGAGCCGGCCGACGAGGCGTCGCTCGCGGCGCCGGCGCGGACAGCGCCGGTGCGGGCCACAGCGCCGATGCAGGACACAGCACCGGGGCACGCGCACCCGGAGGCGAGCAAGCCGGGACGCAGG
>NZ_JABEMG010000180.1 GCF_013004695.1 Promicromonospora citrea | reverse complement strand
CTCCTGCGTCCGCGGGCCGCCGGTGCCGGTCGCCCGGTCGGCGGCGAGCCGTCAGGTGCCCGAGCCCGGACCGGCACCGCCGCCGACGAACCCGCCGGCCGCCGTCGGGTTCCCGATGCCCGTGCCCTCGACCGTCGCCCCGGCCGTGCGGCTGGACAGCAGCTTCGCCAGACGGTGTGCCACGACGGTGAGCAGCAGGTTGAGCAGGATGAACACCACGGCGACCACCGCGAGGACCTGGAGCGGGTTGCCGTCGGCCGAGTACACGATCTGACCGGTGCGCAGGAGCTCCTGGTAGCCGATGAGTTGGCCCAGCGCCGAGTCCTTGAGGACCACGACGACCTGCGACACCATCGCGGGCAGCATCGCGACCAGGGCCTGCGGGAGCTGGATGGACCGCAGGGTCTGCCCCACGGTGAGCCCGATCGCGAGCCCGGCCTCGCCCTGGCCCTTCGGCAGGTTGCCGACGCCCGCCCGCACGAGCTCCGCGATCACGGAGCCGTTGTACAGGACGAGCGCGACGACGACGGCGAGGAAGGCGTTGTCGTCCGAGCCGCGGAAGACCTGACCGAACAGGCCGTAGAAGAACACCATCATGAGCAGCACGGGCACGGCGCGGAGGAACTCGACCACCAGGCCGGAGAACCAGCGCACCGGGCCGATCTGCGACAGGCGGCCCACGCCGAACACGAGGCCGAACACGATCGCGCCGACGATGGCGAACGCCGCGGCGCGCAGCGTGTTCTGCAGGCCCGGGAGCAGGTAGTACTGCCATGTGCGGGCCGTGAAGACGTCGGCCCAGAGGTCGCCGGCGAGCTGTCCCTTGTCACCGAGCTGGACCAGCACCCACGCGACCACGGCCAGGGCGGCCACGGCGGCGAGCACGTTGCCGCCGACGATCAGGCGCCGGGTCCGGGGGCCGGGCGCGTCGAAGAGGACGGAGCTGCTCATCGCTTCACCGCCAGACGCCGCGACAGCCACGTGGTCGCCAGGCCGATCGGGATCACCAGGACCACGAACCCGATGGCGAACATCCCGAAGATCTCCCAGCGGTAGTTGGCGTTGAACTCGAGCATCGTCTTCATCGTGGAGGAGGTCTCCCAGGAGACGCTGGCCGCCGCGGCGACGGTCGAGTTCTTGAGCAGTGCGATCAGGGTGTTGCCCAGGGGGGCGATCGCGCCCCGGAACGCCTGCGGCAGGATGATCAGCCGGGCGGCGGGCAGGAACGACAGCCCGATGGCCCGGGCCGCCTCCGCCTGCCCGATCGGCACGGTGTTCACACCGGAGCGGATCGACTCGCACACGAACGCGGCGTGGTACACGGCGAGGCCGACCACCGCGAGGCGGAAGAAGTTGGTGCTGAAGTCGCTGCCGAGGTTGATCTGGAGGGCGGTCCAGACGCCCATGACCATGAAGGTCATGATGATCGTGAGCGGGGTGTTGCGGAAGACGTTCACGTACAGGGTCCCCACCCACTGCAGCGAGGGGATGGGCGAGATCCGCATGAGCGCGAGGAGCGTGCCGAGCACCAGGGCGAACAGCGCGCCCCAGAACGTCAGCTGGATGTTGGTCCAGAACGCCCCCAGGACGTCGTACTGCTCCCACAGCGCGCTGAGTCCCGACAGATAGTCGTTCACAGGTCACCTTTCGGGTGAGGCGCTACCCCGCAGGGCCCGCCCCGGTCGGACAGGTCGTGGGCGGCGGACGGGCCGCCCGCAGCGAACGGGACCGCGCCTGACGCGGCAGGCGCGATCCCGGTCACCGCAGAGACGTCAGGCGCAGGGGGCCGGCGTCGGCGGGTTGAGGTCGGCGTTCGGGGTGTAGTCGGCACCCTCGGTGTTCGCGGCCACGGCCTCCTCCCAGGCACCCTCGTCGATCATCTTCGTGATCGCCGCGTTGATGTCCTCGCACAGGTCCGAGCCCTTGGGCAGGCCCACACCGTAGTTCTCCTCCGAGAACGGGTTGCCGACGACCTTGAGGTTGCCGTCACCGTTCCGCGCGGCGAGGCCGGCGAGGATGATGTCGTCCGTCGTGACGGCGTCGACCTGGCCCGCGGCCAGCGAGTTGACGCACTCGGCGTAGCCGGGGCGCTCGAGCAGCTGGACGCCCTCGGCGTAGTCCGTCTTGATCTTCTCGGCGGAGGTCGAACCGGTCACGGAGCAGAGGTTCTTGCCCTCGAGGTCCTCCGGACCGGTGATGTCGGTGTTGTCGGCGGCGACCAGGAGGTCCTGGCCGGCGACGAAGTACGGGCCGGCGAAGTCGATGACCTTCTTGCGGTCGTCGGTGATCGAGTAGGTCGCGAAGATCATGTCGACCTCACCGTTGTCGAGCATGCTCTCGCGGTTGGCGGAGGGCGTCTCCTTGAACGTGATCTGGTCCTCGCTGTAGCCCAGCTCGTTCGCGACGTACCGGGCGACGTCCACGTCGAACCCGGTGAACTCGGCGCCGTCCTTCAGGCCGAGACCCGGCTGGTCGTACTTGATGCCGATGGTGATGCCGTCGCCGGCGCCCTCGGACGACCCGCCCTCCGGCTCGCCGCCGACCTCGGCGCCGCCGCAGGCCGAGAGCGCGAGGGTGGACGCAGCGGCGATCGCCAGCAGCCCCGTGGTGTGCT
This sequence comes from Promicromonospora citrea, assembly GCF_013004695.1. GTDB lineage: Bacteria > Actinomycetota > Actinomycetes > Actinomycetales > Cellulomonadaceae > Promicromonospora > Promicromonospora citrea. Next base: position 4,113 of record NZ_JABEMG010000180.1, on the reverse strand, counting down.
TGCGCATGATTCCCCTTCGGTAGTTCGGGTCCGGTGGGACCCCTTGCTTCGGGATCAGTGGGTAGATCAGTCGGTGGAGATCAGTGGGTCAGGATCTTCGAGAGGAAGTCCCGCGCCCGCTCGCTCCTGGGCGCGGTGAAGAACTCCTCGGGAGGAGCCTCCTCCACGATCTGCCCGTCCGCCATGAAGACGACGCGGTCGGCGGCCTTGCGGGCGAAGCCCATCTCGTGGGTCACGACGATCATCGTCATGCCCTCCTGCGCGAGCGCGACCATCGCGTCCAGCACCTCGTTGACCATCTCGGGGTCGAGGGCGGAGGTCGGCTCGTCGAACAGCATGACCTTCGGCCGCATCGCGAGCGCGCGGGCGATCGCCACGCGCTGCTGCTGGCCGCCCGAGAGCTGCGCGGGCATCTTCTCGGCCTGGTTGCCGACCCCGACGCGGTCGAGCAGCGAGCGGGCCAGCTCCTCGGCGTCCTTCTTGTTCATGCCGCGGACCTTGCGCGGGCCGAGCGTGACGTTGTCGAGCACGGTCTTGTGCGCGAAGAGGTTGAACGACTGGAACACCATGCCGACCTCGGCACGCAGCTCCGCGAGGGCCTTGCCCTCGGCGGGGAGCTCCTTGCCGTCGACGGTGATGGTGCCGTCGTCGATCGTCTCGAGGCGGTTGATCGCCCGGCACAGCGTGGACTTGCCCGAGCCGGACGGCCCGATCACGACCAGCACCTCGCCCCGGCGGACGGTGAGGTCGATGTCCTGCAAGACGTGCAGCGCGCCGAAGTGCTTGTTGACGTGCTTCAGCTCGACGAGAGGCGCCCCGAGGGCGCGGCCCGGCGTCGGGGCACCCGCGGGCTCGTCGGCCGCCGGTTGGCCGGTGGTCGAGGTGGTCTGGTCCATCCCTTGAACCTAACGATCCGATGTTTCCTGGACCAAGCCGACGGGTCATCCGTCCACAACGGTTCGGTAACAGATGGCCGCGACCAGCCGGAACCTGCACCTGCCGGCGTCGCCGCGGCGGCCCGCGCGACCCCGTTCGGCGGCGTCGCCGGGGGGTCGTAAAATCGACCCCGATGTCCACGACCGCCCTGCCCCCAGTCCTGCCCCACGCCGCTCCCGACGCAGGGCCCGCCGACGCGCCCGACCGTCCGCGCACCTACCTCGTGCGCACGCTCGGCTGCCAGATGAACGTGCACGACTCCGAGCACATGGCCGGCATGCTCGAGCAGGCCGGCTACACCCGTGCGTCCAGCGCGGACGAGGCGGCGGGTACGGCCGACGTCGTCGTCATCAACACGTGCGCGGTGCGCGAGAACGCCGCCACGCGGCTGTACGGCAACCTCGGCCAGCTCGCCGGCATCAAGGCGGAGCGGCCGGGCATGCAGATCGCCGTCGGCGGCTGCCTCGCGCAGAAGGACCGCGGCGACATCGTCGCGAAGGCGCCGTGGGTCGACGTCGTGTTCGGCACGCACAACCTCGACGCCCTGCCGGTGCTGCTGGAGCGCGCGCGGCACAACGAGGCGGCGCAGGTCGAGATCGCCGAGTCGCTGCAGGTCTTCCCGTCCACGCTGCCGACCAAGCGCGAGTCGGTCTACGCCGGCTGGGTCAGCATCTCCGTGGGCTGCAACAACACGTGCACCTTCTGCATCGTGCCGCACCTGCGCGGCAAGGAGCGCGACCGCAGGCCGGGCGAGATCCTGGCCGAGGTCGAGGCGCTCGTCGCGGCCGGGGCGATCGAGGTCACGCTGCTGGGCCAGAACGTGAACAGCTACGGCGTCGAGTTCGGCGACCGCGGCGCGTTCGCCAAGCTGCTGCGCGCGTGCGGCCGGATCGAGGGCCTGGAGCGCGTCCGGTTCACCTCCCCGCACCCCGCCGCGTTCACCGACGACGTCATCGCCGCCATGGCCGAGACCCCGAACGTCATGCCGCAGCTCCACATGCCGCTGCAGTCCGGGTCCGACCGCGTGCTGCGCGCGATGCGCCGGTCCTACCGGTCGGAGAAGTTCCTCGGCATCCTCGACCGCGTGCGCGCCGCGATGCCCGACGCCGCGATCACCACCGACATCATCGTCGGCTTCCCGGGCGAGACCGAGGAGGACTTCGCCGAGACGCTGCGCGTCGTGGAGGCGTCCCGGTTCAGCTCGGCGTTCATGTTCCAGTACTCGCCCCGCCCCGGGACGCCCGCCGCGACGATGGAGGACCAGCTCCCCAAGGAGGTCGTCCAGGAGCGGTTCGAGCGCCTGGTCGCCCTCCAGGAGCGGATCGGCGCCGAGGAGGCGGACAAGCAGGTCGGGCGCACGCTCGAGGTGCTGGTGGCCGAGGACTCGGGGCGCAAGGACGGGGCCAGGAGGCGGCTGTCCGGCCGTGCCGCGGACAACCGCCTCGTGCACGTCGGCCTGCCCGACCCCGACGTGCCGACGGGCGCGCCGACCGGCCTCGACGACCCGCGCCTGGCCGCGGACGTGCCCGCGGGCCTGCCGCGCCCCGGCGACATGGTGACGGTCACCGTCACGAAGGCGGCGCCCCACCACCTCATCGCCGACCCCGCGGGGACCGCACCGCTGGCGGTGCGCCGCACGCGCTCGGGCGACGCCTGGGCCGAGCGGGAGAAGGTGCGGCTCGGCGGCGGCGAGGACACGCACGGGCACGGCACGCCGGCGCCGTCGGGCCCGGTGTCCCTGGGTCTGCCGACCGTCCGGGCACGCTGAACCCGGCCGCACGCTCGGCACCACCGGACGAAGGCCCCCGGGCGCGTCACGCGCCCGGGGGCCTCCGTCTGCCCGTCGTGCCGGGGCTCAGGACGCGTCCGGCGTGTCCGGGTCCGCCGGCGGCGCGAGCGACGCGACCGTCGAGAAGAACTGGCTCGCCGTCACCAGGCCGCACGAGACGGTCTGCGCGAGCTGCTCCTCGGTCGCGCCGTGCTCGAAGTCGACGGACACCTCGGCGTACAGCGCCAGACCGCCGCCCTCCTCGCGCGTGTAGACCTTGGGCCAGATGCGCTCGCGGTTCCAGTCGTTGGCCGCCTGCAGGACGGCGAGGCGCGCGCCGGGCGGCAGCGCACCGGCCCAGCGGCCGCGCACCTGCAGGATCTCGTCGTGCTCACCGAGCAGCAGGAACCAGAACCGGTTGCCGTCCCAGGTGCCGGTCACGTCGCCGTCGTCGTCGATGCGGAACCGGTAGCCGCGGCGCGCCAGGTCGTCGCCCACGCGCTGGGTGGTCAGGGGGCGCGGCTTGTCGGCCGGTGCCTTGGCCAGCGTGCGCGTCTGCGTGCCCTGCGTGCGCCGTGCGGCCGGCGCACCCGGGTTGAGCAGCCGCGCGAGCCAGCGGCCGGCGCCGCCCCCGCTCCGTGCCGGGCTCACGGTGCCGACCTCAGCGGGTCCGGGAACGTCTCGTCCAGGTGCTCGAAGAACATGGACCCGGTCGTCAGCCCGCACTGCAGGAGCTGGTCGAGCTGGTCGTCCGTGACGCCGTGCTCGAGGTCGACGGTGACCTCGGTGTAGACGAGGACCGCGCCGTTGTCGCGCACCCGCACGTACGTCTTGGGCCAGATGCGCTCGGCGTTCCACTCGTTGCAGATCTCGAGGATCTCCTCGAGGCGTTCGATCGTCAGGTCGCGGTGCCACTGCCCGCGCACCTGGAGCACCTCGGAGCTCTCGCCCACCATGAGGAAGTAGAAGAGCCAGCCGTGCCAGAGGCCGCCGACGTCGCCCTCCGAGTCCACGAAGTAGCTGAACCCGTTGTCGCCCAGCCACTCCACGACGCGATCACGCGTCAGGGGCCGGGGGACCGACGACGAGTCGTCCAGACCGCCCGTCAGCTCCCGGAGCAGCACGCCCTCGACCTGGGCCCGCAGCTCGTCGTCGTCAAGTTCCCTGGGCTCGGGCTGGTGCGGGCTGATGGCCGCACGGTCGCCGTCGCCCGCCGTGTTCCGGCGTCGTGACCCGAAGAACCTCACCTGACCACAGTACCCGCCGAACGCACGTGCTCGCTGCGGAGGTTCGTGCGGAAAGCGGGTGGAATCGCCCGTCCGGCACGTGGCACCGGCCCCGACCGGCCGCCGGTCCGCGCCGGTGCTAGTTTCCCGAGGTGTGCGCGCCGTGATCCTGCCTGCGACCCC
>NZ_JABEMG010000018.1 GCF_013004695.1 Promicromonospora citrea | reverse complement strand
CAACCACGATCAAACCGGACGCAAGGACCGTTGCGCTATCTGCCCGATCTTGACCCCGACCAGCGACGAAGCAGGTCAGGACCTCACACACTCATGGCTACCCCTGAGCCGCTGAATAACGCTCTGATGCCAGTAGCTTCTCGGATCCTGGTAAAATGGGTAGTGGAAGGGCTGTCGGACTTGGGCACCGCTGACACTTGATCGTCAAGCGGGATGTTAGGGGTGACCTCCGTAGGCGTCGTCAATGAGTTGCGGTCACTCGTCCTGGGGCTCTCGCAGCAGACCACCCCACAACCACCACCCAAGGCCCACACTATGAGCAAGGCCGGACAGTCTGTCAATCCGCTCACCGGTCAAACGCTGGCCAAGGCAGACCCGTACATCGCGCTTCCATGAGACTCCTAGACCTAGTGCTCGGAGGCAATGGGAACTGGAATGCCGCCGATCCTGACGAGGCATTACTCGCTATCGATGACATCTGGCTGGAGGCGCAAGTCGTCAGCCTGCTCAGCGTCCCCGGCGCCGACGTCGCGGCCGTGCTGCTTGATCTTCGAAGTGCCATGCAGATCGATACCGGAGGTGCGGGTCTGCTGGTGGCACGTGGGCGCGTCACCGCAGCCATCGAAGGCGCATCCGGAACGGGCACCTTGCCAACAGTCCTACCGGTGGTCTCAAGCGCTATAAGTGACGTGGGCGGTAGGAAATCGGCTCTCTTGGAGACCTTTCCCTCGGGCGCATTATCCCTCTCAGGGAGCCGCCTCGAGGGTTATGTATGCGATGTTCCCGGAATGCCAGACGTCCCGCCGGACATGACAGAGCCGGGATGGTCATGGATGAGCTCGGCCATCCCGCAATGGAATTCGGAGTGCGAGGTATTGGCGTTTTCGGTGCGCTGACGACAGGGTTGGCCTCGATTCGTCAGCCGGGTGACGAATCGAGGTTGGTGGAAGCAAACTTGGCTCGAGCGAAAAAAAGTGAGCGCCAAGAAAGGCCCTAGCCGTCATTCGGGGAGCCTGGTGGCACGCCCTACCCGCAGCCGGCTGGAATTTTTAACACCTGCACCGGAACCCTAATGGCCATTAAATGCGCAAAGTGCGCATTCGCATGACTGGCGATGTTAAAACTCTGCACCAGAGCATTTACTTCCCGAATCAAGCCGAACGCCTGCCTGATGACGTTCGCATCAAAGTCCCGCAAAGTCTACCAGCCATCCCCAATCTCCAGGCCTGGAACGCAGGTGAACAAACACCTGCTCGAGACAGTCGCTCAAGCTAGTGGACTCAGCGCGAATGAATCCTTCAACACCCAAGCCCGGCCCGGAAAGCACAACAGTCCAAGCCTCACCACCCTCCGCCATCCTCTCATCATCCACCTTGAGAATCACGGTGACGCCAGATCGGCCCAGTTCTTCCATGAGCGCTTCAATACTCATTCGCCGCCCTTCCATCAGAACCCTCTCAACGCAGCAGAAATGTCACTCACCTCTCGCAACTGCCCTTTTCCGACCCTATCGATGACGCTTCGAAGATCTGCAGACGAGGGGCCGCTCGTGATCTTTTTTCGCTCCATCAGTTGCTCGACGACAGCCTGAGCTGTGCGCTTGTTTCCATTATTGAACATATGACCGCCAGCAATATCCCGAATCACGACAGCCGACTTGTCCCAGAAGCTGTTGTAACGGCTAGCGTTAGCCATCGTGTTTGCCGGCGTGCCACTAAGTAGCGTCTCACCACCGAAACCACGATTGAGATCTGTGATCTCGTCGGGACTCATGCCCACCTTGAAGCCGCCAGTAAGCGGGCAATTTGAGTTGTGCACCAGAATCGGGGTCTCCCCCGCCAGCACATAGTACGTGTGATCAACCGCGACGGTCAGATTATGAACCACAGCGCGCCCGAACTGGACATCAGTGGCTGAGACCTGCACCCAATCACCTGACCGCGCTAGCAGCCAGCCCCCGGCAGTCAGATCGATTGCATCGGTCCATTCACCGAGTTTCGGATCCCAGAACGGATGGGCGTCCGTAGCGACGATCTGCTGGGTGTCGCCGTCGGCGTCGGTCACGGTGAGTGCGACGAGCAACTTGTCACCCTCACCGCGGATCAGCGCGGTAACTGGACGTCCTTCGGTTGGCTCGCCGGTTTCCTCGTCCGCCGCCAGGACTTCGTCGCCTACTTCGACGTCCTCGATAGCCTTCCGGGTGCCGTCTGCAAGGAGGACCAGCGTTCCCGGCGCGAAACTGTTGCAACCGTCCGCCGCCTTGGCGCCTGCGTTTACGGCACTCGCGCCATCGACGACGTCGTCGCTGCGCCGGAAGATGTCACCTGCTGGCGCGAACCCGACAACGATGAGTCCGGCGTCGACGTTGTCCATATCGTCGTAAGCACCGCACTCCTCTTGGAGGCAGGCAAGGTAGAGAACAAGCTGGGCGGCGTCAGCAAACGGCGTGAACCACGACGCATTGTCCAGCGCCTTCTTGGTCTCTGGCCTCGACTCTTCGCATGGTGCGTAGCCCGGCCTGACCGTTTCGCCTGATCTGGTGCTTGACCGTGTTTGGGCGCGGTTCGTGGGCGCGTGTCGCTGCGTGCGCCGGTTCCGGCCGGGGGTCGTGCTGGCGCCGCTCCTTCGGCGTGCTCGGTGGGACGTCGTCGTCCGGGTCAGGTCGTCAGGTTCGCGGTCGCGGCCAGGCGCTGCCAGGCGGTCGCGATCGCGTCGGTGTGTGGGTGGTCGCGGTCGAAGCGGAGCCAGCGCTTGCGGGCGTGACGCGCCAGGCGGGCGGGGAGCCGGTAGACGAGCTCGCGCATCGTTGTCGGTTCGGCTTTGGCGAGCAGGTCGTGGTCGTGGAAGCCGAGCAGGCGGGTCCAGGCCTCGAGGTCGGCGGCGATGCCCGCCAGGAGGGTCCAGGCGACATTGACCTGCCACGATGCCGACGGCAGGTGCCCGATCCCGACCTGCTTCGCGACGCGGACGCGGTCCTCGACGGTCGCGTGGTGACGGTGGAGCACGTCGAGCCACTGGGGCTGGTGGGTGCCGGGGGTGCCGCGCATCCGCACGATGTTCGTCGCGGTCACCGCGTAGTTCCAGCCGGTGCGCTTCTCCAGGGTCGTGAGCTTGCCCGCGGCTCGGTCGCGGTCGGTGATCGGGACGCGGCGGGCGATCAGCCGCATGGTGTCGGGCCAGCCGGCCCGGCGGGGCAGGCCGGTGATCTCGGCGACGTGCCCGTAGTCGACCTGTTCACCGTCGTTGGTCGTGACGGTCGCGGGCGTCCCGTCCTGACGCAGGTAGGCGGTCCATGCCTGCTCGGGCAGCGCCTTGATCGCTGCTTCTTCGACGTCGGTGATGGCCCATCCGATGGTGGACGCGACCCGCCGCCGCTTGTGGTTCGCCGCCAGGATCCGGTCGATCGTCTCGTGTGTCGCTCCGGCGCCGTCGATCCGGATCAGGATCTTGGAGTGGCGGCCGTGGTCGGGGATCTGATCCAGGACCTCGTCAAGTACGGTGTGGTGGTCGGCGGCGGTGTTCGACCCGGCGTTCCCGGGCCGGGGCAGGATCGTGCACGTCTCGCCGGTGTTCGCGACCCAAGCACCGAGCGGATGTACTCCGAAGCCGCCTTTGTAGGTCCCGGCCGTGTTCTCCTTGTCCGAGTGGCACTCCACGAGCGTCGCGTCCAGGTCCGCGATGATCCACCCCTGGAGCGTCTTGCCGCCGATCGTGAGCCACGGGAACCCGCCCGGCCGCTGCTCCAGGAGCTGCCACGCCTTCTTCCGGGCGCGGCGGTGCGCGACCCGCAGCCGCCGCAGACGCCGCTCGTCGACCGAGTCCAGGGTGCGCCACAGGGTCGAGTCCGACCCGCAGACCCCGAACGTTCCCGCGTGCCCGGCGAGCATCCGCTCGATCTGGGACAGGTTCCGCGCCCCGGCCGCGATCGCAGCAGCGGCCGAGACGAGCACGGTCCCGCGACAGATCCGCTCCGGGCGTCCCGGGCCGAACGCGGCGGCGATGTGCCCGGTCAGCCCGACGACGTCAGCGGTCTTGCGCAGCAGCACGATCCCGGCGTCCTTGACCAGACCTCGACCGTCAGCGGTCACTTCCAAACGGTTGTCCCAACCGATACCCTCAACCACCAGAAAGGTGCTCCGATCCTGCGTGCTGGATGCTGTCTCGACAACAACATCCTTACAGGTCAGGGCACCTTTCCCATTCCTTGGATCACCTCATCCGCGAAGGATCGAGGCCAGGGTCAGGGGACGGTCAACGGCATCGACTATGTCCTCGGAGTCAGTCGTGGGCGGATCGGCCAGTTCTATCCTGGGACGCTGCCATGACCAGGATCCAGATAGCATCGTTCGTCCGCATCGACGGGGAATTCCGTCCCGTGAGCGAGGCGGGACGGCATGACGGGGAGTGCGAGTACCTCCCGGGCGCGATCAGCCTGACGGTCGACGGCGTCGAGTTGCTGGGAACCGAGCTCTGGGACGACGTCAACTGGCTGTGGCCGTTCGTCGTCCAAGCGGTCCGTGAGTGCCGGGAGTCAGGTTCCGGGACGCGACACTTCCCAGACCAGCCGATCACGTTCAAGGCCGAGAAGGCGCAGTGGGGCGAGAACGTCATGCTCACGGTGACGACGGCAGACCGTTCGATCCACCGGACCGCGATCGCGCCCGAGGCCGAGGTTTATGAGACGGTCGCTCGTGCTGGCGCCGAGTTCTTCAAGCACCTCAGACGGCTGTGTGGTTCGGATGCCGTGTCGGAGGAGGAAGAGGCGGCAGTGATCTCGTGGCTCGCAGGAGAGCGCTGATCGGCTCTGTCGAGTAGAGCGGATCTGCGGGCTTCACAGGATTCGGGGGCCCGTGGCGAGCTGCGGCGCCCCTGGTCGTGCTCGCTCGGTGTTCAGGCGATCTGACGCCCGCACCGAGATCTGGTCGTGCACCACCAGATCTCAGCCCGACTACCAGATCCCACTCCGGGCACCGGCCCTACCGCCCAGCCCTACCGGCCCGCCACGCGCCTCTCCCCCAGCTCGAGCACCTCGGTGAACGCCGCACGGCACTCGCGAACAAGCTCCGCAGCCGTCCGGGCGCGCCGTCGGGCCGTCTCGTAGCAGGCCAGGGCGACCTGCCCCGCGAGGACGGCCGTGGGCTCCGGCGTGCCGCGGTCGTGCAGCAGCTCGCCGAGGCTCGCGGCGATCTGCCGGCCTTTGAGCGCGTCGCGCCCGCGCAGCTCGACGTGCCGCTCGAGCAGCGCGGCGCGCCGCTCGTAGGCGTCGACGTCCTCGGCTGCGCGCTCGCACAGATCCAGCACGATCGGTGCGAGCTGCTCGACGGCGTCGCGCAGGTCGGTGGCCGGGGCGACGCCGGCGTCCGCACGCGCCCGTGCGACGGCGTCGAGCATGGCGCGCTCCTTGGCGAAAACGACCTCCGTCTTGTCACCGAAGTAGCGGAAGAACGTGGTGCGCCCCACCTCGGCGTGGGCGGCGATGTCGGTCACGGACACGTTCTCGAAGCCCCGCTCGCCGAACAGCTCGTCGGCGGCCTCGACGATGCGCTGCCGCGCACGCCGCTGCTTGCGCGCCACGAGCGAGTCGGGCGGGGCGCCGGGAACCGAGGGATCGTGCGTCACGCGCCACATCCTAGCCGCACTGGGTTCCGGCACCATGTGGTACTGCGGGTGTTACGGTACTCAGTACCAACATCGCAGCCGCATCCGATCCGCGGCGTGAGTGAGAGGAACGGACCATGAGCAGCAGGCGATTCCCGATCGGCAAGGTCCTCATGTCCGCGTCAGCGCTGGGCACGGTCATCGGGCCCTTCGTCGCCGACTTCAACGAGACGCACATCTTCAACGAGAAGTGGATGCCGCACGCCAAGTTCCACACCGCGCAGACCATGAGCATGGGCGTCGCGCTCGGTCTCGCCACCCTCGACAACCTCTGGCGGCCGCGTCCGTCCCGGACCGCGCTCGACAGCGCGGCCGTCACGGCGAGCGTCTACCACGTGAGCCAGCTGACGGCCGGGCTCTACCCCGGCACCGCGACGGTCGACCCTCCCGGCAAGGACAACTGGCCCCAGCTCTGGACCACGCTGCCGACCCTCGGCCTGGTCGGCCTGGGCTACCTCCTGGAACGCCGCCGCGTGGAAAAGCCGTCAGCCTGACCCCCCGCGCCCGCCCACCGCGCTGAGATCTGGTGTTCGCGGTGAGATCTGGTCGTGCACGACCAGATCTCACCGTGAACACCAGATCTCACAGCACGAGCACCAGATCTCACCGGCGCCGGGCAGCACCGGCCTGGTGCCCCCTACCGCCCCACCTCCTCCGGCAGCGGCGCGCCCGCCGTGTGCAGGTGGCACGCCACCAGCCGGCCGTCCTCGCCCTGCGCCGTGCGGCCCAGCACCGGCAGCTCGGTGCGGCACACGTCCATCGCGTGCGGGCACCGCGGCGCGAACGGGCAGCCCGGCTCGCGCGCGGAGAGGTCCGGCGGCGCCCCCGGGATGCCGGTCAGCTCGCGCCGCGGGCCGTGCAGCGGAGGGAACGAGCCGAGCAGGCCCGCCGAGTACGGGTGCCGCGGGCGCGTGTAGACGTCGCGCGCCGCCGCCGTCTCGACGATCTCGCCCGCGTACATGACGGCGATCCGGTCGGCCACCTCGACCAGCAGCGACACGTCGTGGGTGATGAAGACGACCGAGAACCCGAGCCGCTCGCGCAGCTCCATGACCTGCTCGAGGATCTGGCGCTGCATGACCACGTCCAGCGCGGTGGTGGGCTCGTCCATGATGAGCACCTGCGGCTCGAGCGCGAGCGCCATCGCGATCATCACGCGCTGCCGCATGCCGCCGGAGAGCTGGTGCGGGTAGGACCGCAGGCGGTCGGCCGAGATGCCGACGAGCCGCAGGAGCTCGGCGGCCCGCTCGCGGGCCTCCTCGCGCCGCATCCGGGGCCGGTGGGCCAGGATGCCGTCGACGATCTGCTTCTCGATGCGGAACACCGGGTTGAGCGAGCTCATCGCACCCTGGAACACGATCGCGATGTCGCGCCAGCGGGCGGCGCGCAGCTCGGCGTCGGACAGGGAGAGCAGGTCGGCCCGCTCGCCGTCGCGGCCCGTGAGCCACACCTCGCCGCCGGTGATGAGGCCGGGCGGCGGGAGCAGCCGGGTGGCGGCGTAGGCGAGGGTCGACTTGCCGCAGCCCGACTCCCCCGCCAGCCCCAGCACCTCGCCGCGGCGCAGCGTCAGGGAGACGTCGCGCAGCACGTGCGTGGGGTCGTCGCCGAACCCGTAGTCGACGCTCAGGTTCCGGATCTCGAGGACCGGGTCCTCCGCCGTCGGCCCCGCGTCGCGGGCGACGCCCGGGTCCGTCTCCACACCTGCGCTCATGACCGAACCTCTCGGACCACCGGCGTGAACCCCACGCGCGGCCGGATGCCCCGGCGGCGCAGCGAGCGCGCGTGCAGGCCGGTGGACCGCAGGCGGGGGTTGACGATCTCGTCGATGCCGAAGTTGACCAGGGTCAGGGCCATGCCGAGCAGCGCGATGCACGCCCCGGCCGGCACGAACCACCACCAGGCGCCCCGCTGGAGCGCGAGGTTGTTCTGCGCCCAGAACAGGATGGTGCCCCAGTTCCACTCGCTGACCGGCGTGATGCCGATGAACGAGAGGGTGACCTGGCTCAGCACGGCGAACGTGACGGTGCCGACGAACCCGGAGGCGATGACGGCGGTCAGGTTGGGCAGCACCTCGGCCAGGACGAGGCGCCAGGTGCGCTCGCCGTTGGCCCGGGCGGCCTCGACGAAGTCCCGCTTGCGCAGGGAGAGGGTCTGGGCGCGCAGGACGCGTGCGCCCCAGGCCCAGCCGGTGGCACCGATGACGAGCGCGACGGTGAGTCCGCCCGCCGAGGGGAGCTGCGCGGCGATGAGGATGATCAGCGGCAGCTGCGGGATGACGAGGAACATGTTCGACAGGGCCGACAGCGACTCGTCGCCCACCCCGCCGACGAACCCGGCGGTCACGCCGACGAGCACGCCGACGACGGTGGCGCTCACGCCGGCGACGAGGCCGACGACGAGCACGCCGCGGGCGCCCACGATGATCTGCGACAGGATGTCGCGGCCCGTGTGGTCCGTGCCGAGCCAGTGGGTGGCCGACGGCGGGCTGAGCAGCGCGTCGCTGACCTGGTTGGGGTCGTACGGGCTGAGCCACGGGCCGAGCACCGCGAGCAGCGTGAAGAAGCCGAGGATGGCCAGGCCGGTGACGACCTTGCCGTTGCGCAGGAACAGCAGCTGGTTCCTCATCGGTCCTCCGTCCGGGTGCGCGGGTCGAGCAGGGCGTAGGCGAGGTCGGCCACCATGTTGGCCACGAGCACCGACAGGGTGATCACGAGGAAGCAGCCCTGCATGAGCGGGTAGTCGTGCGTGGAGACCGCCTGGTAGAGCGTGTACCCGATCCCCTGGTAGGAGAAGACCATCTCCATGATGAGCGTGCCGCCGACGACGAAGCCGAGCGAGAGCGCGAAGCTGGAGACCTGGGGCAGCACGGCGTTGCGGGCGGCGTAGCCGAGCATGACCTGCCGCTCGGCGAGCCCCTTGGCGTGCGCGACGGTGACGTAGTCCTCCGAGGAGACGGTCACCATCATGTTGCGCATGCCGAGCACCCAGCCGGCCACCGAGGACAGCACCACGGTGAGCGCGGGCAGGAACCCGTAGTAGACGACCGACCCGATGAACTCGCCGGTGAACGCGGGCACCAGCCCGCGGTCGTAGCTGCCGCTGGACGGGAACCAGCCCAGGTTGACCGACAGCACGGCGATCGTGATGAGTCCGAGCCAGAAGTACGGCACGGCCTGGAAGAACGTCGCCACGGGCAGCAGCCCGTCGGCCCAGGTGCCACGGCGCCAGCCGAGGAACGTGCCGATGAGCGAGCCGACGACGAACGCGATGACGGTCGCGACGCCGACGAGCCCGACCGTCCACGGCAGCGACTGGTTGACGATCTCGGACACCGGCGTCGGGAAGTGCGTGAACGACAGGCCGAGGTCGCCGCGCAGCAGCAGGCCCCAGTAGTCGAGGTACTGCTGCCAGAGCGTGGCGTCCTGGTCGAGGCCGAACAGCACGCGCAGCGCGTGCTCCGCGTTGCTGTCGATGCGGCCCTGCATGCGGCCGAGCAGCGCCGTCACGGGGTCGCCCGGCAGCAGGCGCGGGATGAAGAAGTTGATGGTGATCGCGGCCCACGCGGTGAGCACGTAGAACGCGATCCTGCGCAGCAGGAAGCTCATGCGCTCGCCCCCTCGGTCGCAGGCACGGCCGGCCGGTCCTCCCGCGCGCTGTACCCCCAGCACGCGGCCGCCCGGCCCGGCGTGACCTCGATCAGCTCGGGCGTCTCGGTCCGGCACACGTCGGTCGCGTACGGGCAGCGCTGGGCGAACCGGCACCCGGGCGGCGGGTCCACGAGGCTCGGCGGCTCACCGCCGGTGCTCCGGTCCCGGACAGCGGCCGCGCCGGCGCCCGCGAGGTCGTCCGGGTCGGGCGCCGAGGCCACGAGCAGCCGCGTGTACGGGTGCAGGGGCTGCTGGGTGACCGACTCGCTGTCGCCCGTCTCCATGACGCGCCCCGCGTACATGACCGTGGTCCGGTCCGCGAAGTACCGCGCCGAGGCGATGTCGTGCGTGATGTAGAGGATGGCGATCCCGAGCCTGTCGCGCAGGTCGGCGAGCAGGTTGAGGATGCCGAGCCGGATGGACACGTCGAGCATCGAGATCGGCTCGTCGGCCAGCAGCACCTCGGGGTCGGCCGCGAGCGCCCGCGCGATGGCGATGCGCTGGCGCTGGCCGCCCGACAGCTCGTGGGGGAACTTGTCGACGTACCGTGCCGCCGGCGTCAGGTGCACGCGCTCGAGCAGCTCGGTGAGCGCGGCCTCGAGCTCGGCCCCGCGCAGCGTGCCGCCGGTCGACTGCTTGCGGTGCAGCCGCAGCGCCCGGGTCAGCGTGTAGCGCACGGGGTGCACCGGGTTCAGCGAGGCGAAGGGGTCCTGGAAGATCATCTGCACGCGCCGCACGTACGCGCGGAAGGCCCGCCGCCCCTTGACGCGAACGGGGGTGCCGTCGAGCAGCACCTGACCGTCCGTGATCGGGATGAGCCCGGCGAGCAGGCGAGCCACGGTGGACTTGCCGGACCCCGACTCGCCCACCACGGCCAGCACCTGGCCGCTGCGGAGCTCGAGGTCCACGCCGTCCACAGCGTGGATCGCCCGGGCGGGCGAGCGGCCGCTGACGCGGCGCCCGCCCGCCCGGAAGTGCTTGGTGAGGCCGTGCGCGGCCAGCACCGGTTCGGTCGTGCTCATCAGCCGTCCGCGGGCTCGAGGTTCATGAGGATCTGGGCGGCCTGCACGCCCGTGGGCTGCGGCTGGTTGTAGGGGTCCTCCTCCGAGGGCCAGCCCACGTAGTTCTGCGACGAGTACTGGGCGGTGGCCGGCCGGGTCCAGATCGGGATGCCCGGCACCTCCTCGACGAACACCCGCTGGATCGTCTCCATCGCCTCGGCGCGTGCGGCGTCGTCGGGGGCGGCCGCGTAGTCGGCGAGCGCCTGCGTGGCCTCGTCGTTCTGGAACCGCCCGAAGTTCCACGTGGCCGGCTCGCCGAGCTTCTTGTAGTGCGCGCCGTCCATGATGTCGGAGTACATGTCCCACGGCGTCGCGCCGCCGTCGGTCCAGTGCAGGGTGGCCTGGAAGTCGCCGCCCGGGATGATGTCGGCGAACCAGCCGTCCTGGTTGACGGGGTTGACGGTCGCGGTGGCGCCGAGCTCGGCGGCCGCGTTCTTGATGAGGTCGAGCGCGGTGAGGTAGTCGTTCCAGCCGGCCGGGTTGACGAGCTCGAACGTCACGTCCTCGCCGTCGGGGTCGACGAGCTGCTCGCCCTCCCAGGTGTAGCCGGCGTCCTCGAGCAGCGCGCGGGCGCCCTCGACGTCGACGGCGAGCTCCTGGCCCGTGTACTCCGGGGAGAGGAACTCCTCGCCCGCGGGCAGCGGCAGACCGGTGACGCTGGTCAGCGGCGGGTTCACGCCGGAGGTGGCGACGTCGACGAGCTCCTGCCGGTCGATCACCATGTTGAGCGCCTGGCGGAACGCCTTGTCGTCGAACGGCTTGGTCTCGTTGTTGAGGAAGAGCACGTCGATGCCGAGGCCGCCGGCGGCGTACTGGTGGTAGTGCTCCGGGTCCTGCGCGATGTAGACGTTCTCGAAGTCGGCGATGAACGTCCAGCCCCACTGGGCCTCGCCCGTGGTCAGGGCCGTGGTGAGCGCGTTGTTGTCGTTGTACGACGAGTACCGGATCTCGGGCACGGCCGGCGTGCCGCCCCAGTAGTCGTCGCGCGCCACGACGGTGGCGGCCTGCGGCGTCCACGACTCGAGCGTGTACGGCCCGGTGCCGACGGGCTCCAGGTTGGTGTCGGTGGTCGGGTCCTCGATGTCGGCCCAGATGTGCTCCGGCACCATCACCAGGTCGTACAGCTTGGACTGGTTGACGAACTGTCCCGCGGTGAACGTGACGGTGACGGTCTCGCCGTCGGTCTCGACCGTGTCGTAGGGCAGGGCGGCGGTGTTGAGCGCCTCGAAGTCCTTGCGGAGCTGGATCGAGAACGCGACGTCGTCGGCGGTGAACTCCTCGCCGTCCGACCAGGTCACGCCGTCACGGGGCGTGATGACGGCCTCGGTGAAGTCCTCGTTCCACTCCACGCTCTCCGCCAGCCACGGCTCGGGCTCCTCCGACGGGCGGGCCTGGTTCCGCATCATGAGCGGCTCATAGATCGTGAACGCGTAGCCCAGCGAGAGCGCGGACGAGCCGGTCGCGAACGGGCTGTGGTTCTCGGTCTGGACGCCGTTCGGCATGCCGACGGTCAGGGTCGCGCCCCCGCCCGCGTCGGTGGTGCCGCCTGAGCCACCGCCGCTGCAGGCGGTGACCAGCAGCGCGACGGCCGCCGCTGCGGCTGCCGCCGCGACGTGCTTGCGAATCCTCACGGTGTGCCTCCTTGCACTCCTCCCGCGCGGTGCGGGACGGGTCGGTCCTCGAGGGATCAGTGGTCTCCGGCGGCGAGGGGATCCCCGGGCCGGACGGTCAGGTCGTTGGTCAGGCGCAGGTCCGCGACGGACCTGCCGGTCCGCAGCCGGTAGGTGCCCGGCGGCGTGGTCCAGCCCCGGCGCCGCGGGTCCCAGACCTGCAGCGCACGGGCGGCGACGGGGACGGGGACGGTCGCGCTGCTCAGGGCGGGCACGTCGGCCACGACGAACCCGGCGAGCCGGCGCACGGGGCGCGCCGGGTCGCCGTCGGGCGGCTCGACGTACACCTGGACCACCTCGCGGCCCGCCCGCCGGCCGGTGTTCCGGACGGTCACGTAGACGGTGAGCGTCGCCGGCGCGTCGTGCGACTCGCCGCGGGCCAGCACCGCGTCCTGGTACTCCCAGGTGGTCCAGCCCAGTCCGTGCCCGAAGGGCGCGGCCGGCGCGGGCCCGCCGTCGGCGAGGCGGCGCTCCCAGGCGCGGTAGCCGACGTCGGCCCCCTCGGCGTAGTCGACGACGCCGTCCACGGGGCGCGCGTGCGGCACCGGGACGTCCTCGTACCGGGCGGGCAGCGTCCACGGCAGGCGACCGGACGGCTCGGTCACGCCGGTGAGCACGTCCGCGAGCGCCGTGCCGGCCTCCTGGCCGGGCAGCCAGCCCCACAGCACGGTGGGCACGTCGTCGAGCCACGGCAGCAGCACGGGCGCGCCCGCGTTGACGACGACGACGGTGCGCGGGTTGACCAGCGCGACGCGCCGCACGAGCTCGTCCTGGTTGCCGGGCAGGTCCAGGTCGGGGCGGTCGTAGCCCTCGGACTCGACCTCGGCGGTGGTGCCGACGACCACGACGGCGACGTCGGCGGCCGCGGCGGCCTCGACGGCGGCGGACAGCTCGTCCTCCGCCGAGGGGCCGGGCAGGCGGTGCACGAGGGCGGCGCGCACGAAGTGGCCGTAGCCGACGGCGTGCACCACCTGGAGCGTCGCGTCCAGCTCGGCGGTGCCTGCGGCCGTCGCGACCCGCGCGATCGGGTGGTTGTGGCCCGAGGAGAGCACCACGTCCTCGTCGACGCGGGTGCTGCCGGAGGCGATCTCCGCGCCGTCGACGAGCACGCGGTGCACGCCGACGGTCCCGACGCCGAGCTCGTGGTCGCCCTGTTCGTCGAGGCGCACGGTGGCGCGCAGGCGGACGGCGTCGGCGTCGGGCCGGACGTCCTCGAGCCAGCCGGTCCACGCGGTGGCGGTGTGCTCCTCGAGCACGCTGCCGTCGGCGGCCAGGAGCGTGACGCGCAGGCCCGGCTCGCCCGTGACCGGGTCGGTGCAGCGCGCGACGTCGAGCTCGGGCGGGTTGCGCAGGGCGCGGGCTCCGGCCGCGAGCGTGACCTCCGAGCCGCGCGGCAGGGCGGCCCGCAGCTCGTCGGCCGGGTAGGTGAGGCGGTCGGGCTGCACGAACGAGCTGCCCCCGCCCTGGAAGAACGGCTCCACGGCGGCGGGCCCGAGCAGCGCGACGCGCAGCGGCCGGTCGCGGTCCTGCACGAGCGGGACGAGCCCGGCGTCGTCCTTGAGCACGACCACCGAGCGGGCGGCGAGCTCGCGCAGCAGGCCGGCGGACGCCGCCTGCGCGCCCTCGTGACGCATCTCGAGCCGGAACGCGGTCAGCGGGGTGGGCTCGCCGGGGAGCGTGAGCCGGCCGGTGCGGCGGGCCAGGCGCAGGAGGCGCAGCACCTTGTCGTCGAGCTCGTGCTCGGCGACCTCGCCGGTGCGCACCGCCTCGAGCAGGCCGTCGCCCCACACGCCGTCCGGCCCGGGCATCTGGAGGTCCAGACCGCCGCGGACCGCCGGGGCGACCGACCGGGTGGCGACCCAGTCGCTCACGAACAGTCCGTCGTAGCCCCACTCCCCCTTGAGCAGGTCGGTGACCAGGGGCCGGTGCTCGAGCAGCGGCGCGGCGACGCCGCCGGTGTCGGCGCCGTTGTAGGCGCCCATGACGGCCCACGGCCCGACCTCGCGCACCAGCGCCTCGAAGGGCGCCAGGTACACCTCGCGGAGCGTGCGCTCGTCCACGCGCGCCAGGTAGCGGGTGCGCTCCGTCTCGGAGTCGTTGGCCACGTAGTGCTTGACGCACATGCCGACGCCACGCTCCTGCGCCGCGCCCACGAGCGCGACGGCGACCCGGGCGGTGAGGTGCGGGTCCTCGGAGTAGCACTCGAAGTGCCGCCCGCCCACGGGCGTGCGCTGCAGGTTGACCTGCGGGGCGAGCACCACGTCGACGCCGTGCCTGCGTGCCTCGGCGGCGAACAGGGCGCCCGCGCGCCGCGCCAGGTCGAGGTCCCAGGTGGCGGCGAGGGCCGACGGCGCCGGGAACATCGCCGACGTGCCGCCGTCCGGGCCGCGCACGCCGACCGGCCCGTCGGACAGCACGACGCCCTCGAGACCGAGGCGGGGCACCGCCGTCGTCGCCCACAGGGATGCGCCCACGACGAGCGAGACCTTCTCCTCGACGGTGAGCTCGGCGAGCACGCCGAGCAGCTCGGGCTCCGCGGTGTTCTCCGTGGCGATGGTCTGCGATGACAACGGCTTCTCCGTTCAACGGTGGACGGCTGACCGCATTCAACCACACTTACTTACCGGTTAGTAAGCCCCGGATCTCGGGCTATCCTCAGGACATGGCCGAGACGACGGAGCAGGCACCCAAGACCACGCGGCCCAGCCGCGCCCGCCGCCGGGAGGAGATCCTGGCGGCCGCCACGCGGGTCTTCGGCTCGAAGGGCTACCACCAGGGCTCGCTCGGCGACGTCGCCGCGCAGGTCGGCATCACCCACGCCGGGGTGCTGCACCACTTCGGCAGCAAGGACAAGCTGCTGTGGGAGGTGCTCGAGTACCGCGACCGGGTCGACGTGCAGCACCTGGAGGGCAAGCACATCCCCGGCGGCATGGACCTGTTCCGCCACCTCGTGCTCACCGCGCGCCTCAACGCGGACCGGCGCGGCATCGTGCAGGCCTACGCCGTGCTCACCGGCGAGTCGGTCACCGACGGGCACCCCGCCTCGTCGTGGGTCGCCGAGCGCTTCTCCGTGCTGCGCGGCGAGATCTCCCAGGCGGTGCGTGACGTCGCCGCCGAGCGCGACGTGTCCCTGCGCGACGGCGAGGCCGAGCGCACGGCGGCCGCCGTCATCGCCGTCATGGACGGCCTGCAGCTGCAGTGGCTGCTCGACCCCGACGCCGTCGACCTCGCCGCGGCGACCGCCGCGGCGATCGAGTCGATCCTCACGGCCACCCTCGGCGGTCCGGTGGACCTCGTCGTCGAGGACTGACCTACCACTCGGTGTCGAAGGGGCGCGCCGGCTCCGTGCTCGGCGGCACGTCCATCTTCTGCAGCGTGAAGCCCATGATGTCGCTGAACACCGGGGCGGCGACCTCCCCACCGAAGATCGAGCTGCGCGGGCTCTTGAGGAAGACCGCGACGGTGTACCGCGGGTCGTCGGCGGGTGCGACGCCGATGAACGACGCCATGTAGGTCCAGCCACCCTTGCCGGCCGGCATCTGCGCGGTACCGGTCTTGCCGGCCACGCGGTAGCCCGGCACGACGGCGTTGACGCCGGTGCCGCCGTCCTCCGTGACGGCCTCCATCATGCGCAGCAGCGTGTCGGCGGTGTCCTCGGAGATCACCCGCTCCCCCGCGGGCCGCTCGACGGGCGTCCACGTGCCGTCCGGGCTGGTCGAGCCCTTGAGCAGCGTCGGCGTCAGCCGCACGCCGCCGTTGGCGACCGTCGAGAACACGCTGGTCGCCTGCATCGCGTTGACCGACAGGCCCTGCCCGAACAGCACCGTGTACCGCGTGCGGCCGTCCCAGTCGGCGACGTCGGCGGGCGGCATGAGCCCCACCGACTCGCCCGGCAGGCCCAGGCCGGTCGGCTGCCCGAAGCCGAACTTCTCCAGATAGTCCTGGCGCTCCTGCAGCGGGATCTTCTCGCCGACCTGCACCGTCCCGGTGTTCGACGACTGCGCGAGCACGCCCGTGAGCGTGAGCCGCTGCGTCGGGTGGTGGTGCGAGTCGTGGAAGGTCTGGCCGTTCGGCGTCGTGAAGCTGTACGGCACGGTGAACTTGCTCTCCGGCGTCCAGTGGCCCGCCTCGAGCGCCGCAGCCATGGTGATCACCTTGCCGGTCGAGCCCGGGTCGAACACGTCCTTGACCGCCCGCGACCCTGCGGCGACGGCGGCCGTCGACCGGTCGTTCGGGTCGACGGCGCCCGAGTCCGCGAGCGCCACGAGCTCGCCCGTGCGCGTGTCCTGCACGATCGCGATGCCGTACTCCGCGCCGGTCTTGCGCTGCGCCTCGTCGATCGCGTCCTGCGCCTTCCACTGGATGTCGTGCACGAGGGAGAGCTGCACGTCGTGGCCCGGCACCGCGGGGACGGACTCCTGGCCCGCCGCCGGGATGCGCAGCCCGTCGAGGCTGCGCTCGTAGGTGTCCTGGCCCTCCGTGCCGGACAGCAGCTCGTCGTACGCCGCCTCGATGCCGCCCTGGCCGGACTGCTCGTCGTCGACGAAGCCGACCAGCGAGCCCGCGACCGTGCCCGACGGGTAGGTGCGCCGCGAGGTGAGGTCGGTGCGCACGTACGCCCGGATCTTGAGCTCCGCGATGGCGCGCTGCACCTCCGGCACGACGTTCTTCGCGAGCACCCGGTACCGCGACTCGCCCACGAGCTGCGCCGCGAGCTCGTTCTTGGGCACGTCGAGCACCGGCGCGAGCAGCTGGGCGATGCCGAGCGCGCCGTCCTGCACCTCCTTGCCGTCCACGGTGGGACGGCCCGCGCCGCGGAAGTCCTTGATGGCCTTCGGGTCGGCGACCACGGTGTAGCGGTCCACCGACGTGGCCAGCACGACGCCGTTCGCGTCCGTGATGTCGCCGCGGTGCGCCGGCGTGACCGCCGTGGCGGTGCGCTTCGCCTCGGCCTGAGCGGCCAGGCTCGGCCCCTCGATGATCTGTACGTGCACGAGCCGCACCAGGAACACGAGCACGACCACCGCCGCGACGCCGACGAGCCAGCGCTGCCGGATCTCGGGCCGGCCCGGGCGCGGCGGCAGCGGCCGCGCGACGCGCGAGCGCGCGGGACGGGACGGCGGCGGGGCCGGGGTGCGCGTGGTGGCGCTCCGGCGGGCCTGCTTCGCGGGGGCGGCCTTGCGCGGCGCGGGCTGGGCCTTGCGCGGCTCGGCCTTGCGGGACTCGCCCTTGCGCGGCTGGGACGATCGGGGCTCGGCCTTGCGCGGCTGGGCCTTACGAGGCTGGGGCGACCGGGGCTGGGCGGAGCGCGGTTGTCCCGAGCGCGGCTGGGCACCCCGGGACGGCGTGGAACGCGGGCCGGCAGCGCGCCCCGACGGGGTGCGCTGCCGGCCCGGGTCCGACGTCGGCCGGGTCACTCGTCCGTCCCCTCGTCCGTACCCGTCACCACCTTGCCGGTACGCAGGCTCACCATGGTGGGGTTCTCCGCGGGGACCATGCCCAGGTCGCGCGCCTTCGCGGGCAGGTCCCGCTCGGCCGCCCGCAGGTCCTCCTGGAGGCCCTGCACGTCCTGGGCGGTCTGCGCCACCTCACCCTGCAGGTGCGCCATCTCGTAGGAGCCGCGCGCGAGCGTGGTGTTCAGCACGAGCACCGCGACGAGCGACAGGATCATCAGCGTGGCGCACAGCGCGAAGAACGGCACACGGCTCTTCGAGTACAGCGGCGCGCGGACGATGTCGAGGCGACTCCCCCGGCGGGCGGCGCCCCCGGAGATCGCGGTCAGCGGGGCCCGGCGGGTACGCGGCAGCTCGGCGGGACGGGCGGCACGGGCCGTCGCGGCGTTCACGGCGCTCATCGGCGGTCCTCCTTCGCTGTGTCGTGCTGGGGGTGGTGCTGGTTCTTCCGTGCGGTCTTCCCTGCGGCCTTCCCTGCGGGGTCGAGCAGGTGCTCCGGCGTCGGCCGCAGGCGGCGCGCGGCGCGCAGGCGCACCGAGGCCGAGCGCGGGTTGCGCTCGAGCTCGACCGCGTCCGCCTCCTCGGCGCCCCGGGTGAGCGCCTCGAGGTACGGCCGGTGGGTCTCCGGCTCGACCGGCAGCCCGGGCGGCGCGGACGACGTCGTGCCCCGCGCGATCACGCGCTTGACGATCCGGTCCTCCAGGGAGTGGTACGACTCGACGACGATCCGGCCGTCCACCGCGAGCGCCTCGACCGCGGCGGGCACGGCGCGCTCGAGCACCTCGAGCTCGCCGTTCACCTCGATGCGCAGCGCCTGGAAGGTGCGCTTGGCCGGGTGGCCGCCGGTCTTGCGGGTCGCGGCGGGGATGGTGGCCCGCAGCAGCTCGACGAGCTCGCCGCTGCGGTCCCAGGCCCGCTCGGCCCGGCGCCGCACGACGGCCCGCGCGATCTTCCCCGCGAACCGCTCCTCGCCGTACTCCCGCAGGATCCGCGCCAGGTCACGCTCGTCGTACGTGTTGAGCACGTCCGCCGCCGTGGGTCCTGTCGTCGGGTCCATCCGCATGTCGAGCGGGGCGTCCTGGGCGTAGGCAAAGCCGCGGTCCGCCTCGTCGAGCTGGAGCGAGGAGACCCCGAGGTCCATGAGCACGCCCTGGACGGAGCCGCCGGCGTGCTCGTCGACCACGTCGCCGATCTCGTCGTACACCGCGTGCACGGGCGTGAAGCGGTCGCCGAACCGGGCCAGCCGCACGCCCGCGAGGGCCAGCGCCTGCGGGTCGCGGTCGATGCCGATCACCCGTGCCGTCGGCACCTGCTCCAGCACGGCCTCCGTGTGGCCGCCCATGCCGAGGGTGCAGTCGACCAGCACGGAGCCCGGCGCCGCGAGCGCGGGGGCGAGCAGGTCGACGCAGCGCTGGAGCAGCACCGGGAGGTGGCGGCCGGCGGCGTCCCCCGTCGTGCCGGGCCGGTCCTGTGTCGCGTTCATCGGTGCCTCCTCTCCTGCGTCGTCGTCGTGGTCGTCCCCTGCTCGTCTCCCGCTCGGCCTCCCTGCCGTCCGGTCAGGTCTCCCTCCGCACGGTTCCGGCGGCGGGGAAGTGCGCCGGATCCTGCGGGAGGAGGCCTGACCGTACGGCCGGCCTAGAAGCTCAGCCCGGGGAAGATCTCCTCGGCCTGGTCGATGTAGTCGGGTTCGGTCTCCTCCTGATAGGTGGCCCAGGCCTGTGCGTCCCACACCTCCACGCGGGTGCCGACCCCGATCACGACCACCTCGCGATCCAGGCCGGCGTACTCGCGCAGGTGCGTCGGGATGGAGACCCTGCCCTGCTTGTCCGGTACCTCGTCGCTCGCTCCCGCCAGGAAGTTTCGCGTGTAGTCCCGTGCAGCCTTGCTCGTCACCGGCGCCTGCCGGATCTGCGCGTAGATCTGCTGGAACTCGTCCATCGGGAGAAGAAAGAGGCACCGTTCCTGCCCTTTGGTCATGACCAGACCGCTGGACAGACGACCCCGGAACTTGGCGGGAAGGATCAGGCGGCCCTTCTCGTCCAGCTTCGGGGTGTACGTCCCGAGGAGCAGGCCCAGACCCGCGAATCCTTCCGTCATCGCAGCCATGGGCCGACACCTCCTCTCGCTCCCGCATACTCCACGCTACTCCACTTTCCACCACCACACTCGGAAAAACCGTGGGGAGAACTACCCAGGCGGCCTCAATGCGCAGGTCAAAGAGGTAAAGAGTGAGTGGAGTAAATTCATGTCCGGCGCGGCGCGGAATGTCGGGTCGGTCCAACCCTGAGCCGCATCGTCCCGCGCCTGGCCGGAGGTGGTGGCGGTGCCGTGGGGCCGGGGCAAAAACCGCCCCGGGAACTGTGAAGACCGCGTGACGCAGACAACAGAGTGCTTTACATCTCTACTACGCTGGACCAGCCGGGCGAGCCACAGCCGCCCGGGTCCAGCCCGCGCGCTCGCGCGCCAGAGAGCGGCCTGACTACCCCGGCCGATGGAGGTCTCTTTTCGTGCACACGGAACCCGCCACGTCCGGCCTCGCGGAACCACAGTTCGGCGGGCCCGGCAGCCAGGCCGTCCCCGGACCCGGCGCGCTGGACGAGCTGGTGGACACCATGGCCCGCGTCCGCGCGGCCGTCGAGTCCGTCGTGACGGGCCGGCCCGGCCTCGCCGACATCACGCTCGCCGTCCTCCTGGCCGAGGGGCACCTGCTCGTCGAGGACGTCCCCGGCGTCGGCAAGACCACCCTCGCCAAGGCCGTCGCGCGCAGCATCGACTGCCACGTCGGCCGCATCCAGTTCACGCCCGACCTGCTGCCCAGCGACCTCACCGGCGTCAACATCTTCCGCACCGGCAGCCACGAGTTCGAGTTCCGGCCCGGCCCGGTGTTCAGCAACATCGTCATCGGCGACGAGATCAACCGCGCCTCGCCCAAGACCCAGTCGGCGCTGCTGGAGTGCATGGAGGAGGGCCAGACCACGGTCGACGGCACCACCCACCAGCTCCCCCGGCCGTTCCTCGTCGTCGCCACCCAGAACCCGGTCGAGATGGAGGGCACCTACCCGCTGCCCGAGGCGCAGCGCGACCGGTTCATGGCCCGCGTCACCGTCGGCTACCCGGACACGTCGGCCGAGATCCTCATGCTCGACCGCCAGGAGGCGACGACGCCACTGGCCCACCTCCAGGCCGTCACCGACGGGCCGTCGATGGTCCGGTTCGCGCAGCAGGTGCGCGCGCTGTACGCGTCGCCGTCGGTCAAGCGCTACGTCGTCGGCCTGGTCGCCGCCACGCGCGAGCACCCGAGCCTGCGCCTCGGCGCCTCCCCGCGCGCCTCGCTCCAGCTCCTGCGGGCGGCCAAGGCCATGGCGGCCATGGCCGGCCGCGACCACGTGCTGCCCGACGACGTCCAGCGGCTCGCCCGGCCCGTCCTCGCGCACCGGCTCATCCTCACCACCGAGGCCCGCCTGAGCGGCGTGACCCCCGAGAGCCTGGTCGACGAGCTGGTGCAGCGCACACCGGTCCCGGCGCTCGAGCCGGCCGACCGGCGCCCGTTCTGAGCGGCCGGGCGACGGACGCATGTCATCCCCCACGACCGCTCGCCGGCCCGCACGCTCGACCTGGCGCGAGACCCTCGCCCGCATCAGCAGGGTCCGCCTGACCTCGCGCGGCGTCGGGGCGAGCGTCCTCGGCGTCGCGCTCGTGCCGCTCGGGCTCGTGCTCACCCTCCCGCACCTCGTCGGGCTGGGCGCGGCCGCGCTGCTCGCCGTCGGGGTCGCGTGGGTGGTCATCGGCACCCAGCGGCTCGAGTCCGGCCGCGGCGCGCTGCGCGTGACGCGCACCGTGTCCCCCAACCCCGTGGTCCGGGACCGGACGGCGGAGGTCGGCCTGCTCGTCGCGGCGCGGCAGACCAGCGGCGCCGCCTACGAGCGGCTGTCCCGGCTGCGGCTGTCCGAGCAGGCGGCGCACGAGCTGGCGGGCCACCAGGGCATCAGGGCGCGTGTCTCCGCGCGGGCCGACCGCATCGCGGTGCACTACACGCTCACACCCACCCGCCGCGGGCGCTGGCCGCTCGGCCCCCTGCTCACCACGCGCACCGACGTCTTCGGCCTGGTCCGCGCCACCCAGCCGCTCGGCAGCGCGACGCACGTACCCGTGTGGCCGCGCACCGTCGAGCTCGCCGTGCGCACGCGGTCGGTCGGCGACGTCGACCACTCCGCCACCGGCGCCCGGCTGCAGTCGACCGACGACTCCGTGCTGCGCGAGTACGTCGCGGGCGACGACCCGCGCCGGGTGCACTGGGCCAGCGCCGCCCGGCGCGGCCAGCTCATGGTGCGTGCCGACGAGAGCGCGGGCGTGCGCCCCGTCACCGTGCTGCTCGACCGCTCGCTGCTGCCGCACTGGCAGGACGCGACCGGCCTGCGCCGCCCCGCCGCCGTCGACGACGGCGAGTGGGCCGTCGAGCTCGCCGCCTCTGTCGCGACGTCGTTCCTCGACGCCGGGCACCCGACCCGCCTCGTGACCACCACCGTGGCCCCGACGCTCGAGAGCGCGCGGTTCGCCACCACCCGGGCCAGCCGGGCCGCGATCCTCGACGCCTGCGTCGACGTGAGCGGGCACCGCGGTTCCGCGGAGGGCCACCAGGCCACCGCAAGGACCGCCCAGGCGCTGCGGCTCGCGCGCACCGCCGGCGAGATCGTCGTCGCCGTGCTCGGGCCCCACGACCCCGAGGCGCGGCGCAGCCTCGCCGCCCTCGGCGCCGAGGGCACGTGCTGGGCGCTCCTCGTCGAGCCGCGGGGCGAGGGCTTCCGCCACGAGCTCGACGAGACGTCCGCCGAGCTGCGCGCCTCCGGCTGGCACGTCAGCACCACCCCGTCCCGTACCGACCCAGAACGTGCCTGGGCCCTGCTCGCGGAGCGTGCGCTGTGATCCCCGCCCACCGCGGACCGCTGCTCCGCACCGTCGCCTCCTCCGTGCTCGTCGCGATCGCCGTGATCACGTCGATGCACGCGCTCACGCTCGTCATCGACCCCGGCTCCTGGCTCACGGTCGGCACCGTCGGCGTCATCCTCGTGTCCGCGACCAGCGCCGTCGTGCGGTACCTGCTCCTGCGCAACGCCGTCGACCGCGCGGCCGTCCGCCGCGCGGCGGGCCAGGGACCGAGCGCCGACCGGGCCGCCGACCGCGCCTCGGGCAGCGCGTCCTTCGTCGCCACCGCGGCGGCGACGCTCGTCGCGTCCTGGTTCCTGCTCGCCCGCTACGGCGGGCCGGGACAGCGCTTCGAGCCGTTCGTCGGCCCGGCGGCGCTCGACCGGGTGCTCGAGCGGTTCCGCCAGGCCACCGAGACCATGAGCACTCAGGTCGCGCCCGTCGGGCCCGACGAGGCCATCAGCATGGTCGCCGTGGGTGGCACCTTGCTGGTCCTGCTGGTCGTCGACTCCCTCGCAGGCGCCCGGATGCCCGGCTTCGCCGGCATCCCGCTCCTGCTGCTGTGGACGCCGCCGCTCACGCTGATCGGCGAGGTGCCGTGGTTCGTCTTCGCCGTCAGCGTCACGGCGATGCTCCTGCTGCTCACGGTCGACCCGGTGGGCGTGACGCCCGGCAGGGTCGCGGGCTCCGACTCCGCGGCCGTGCGTCGCGCCCAGCGGTTCCGGTCGTGGATCACGGCAGGCACGGCGGCCGCCGTCGCCGTCGCGTCGCTGGGCGTGGCCAACGGGACGGCCGCGCTGCCGGCCCTCGCGGGCACGTGGAACCAGCTCATCTCGACGCCGTCCGACACCGTCGAGCTCTCCTCCGAGCTCGACATGCGCCAGCCGCTGAGCGCCCGCTCGAGCGACACCGTGCTGACGTACACGCTGCCGGACGACACACCGCTCGGCCCTCTGCGCGTCATGACCCTCACGGCCTTCGACGGCGTCCAGACCCACCGCAACGTGCCCAGCGGCGGCCTCGACTTCGACCCGTCGACCGTGCTGGCACCGCCCGGAGAGGGCGGCATCGGCGACGTGCGCCAGGTGAACGTGCGCATCGACCAGCTCACCGGCGCCGAGCTGCCGCTGCCGCTGGAGCCGCGCCAGGTCGACATCGAGGGCGACTGGGCCTACGACTCGCTGCGCGACGAGGTCCGCAGCCAGGCCGGCACGCAGCCGGGCTCCGAGTACCGCGTCGGCGTCGTGGACCGGCAGCTGACCCCCGCGCAGCTGCGCGCGGTGCCCCGGACGGGCGACCCGCGCTCGGCGGGTTACACCGAGGTGCCGGACACCGAGCACCGCGAGGACATCGCCGACTACGCCCGCCGGATCGCCGGGGACGCTCCGACGCGGTTCGACGCCGCCGTGGCACTGCAGAACCACCTGCGCTCCGGCTCGGGGTTCGTGTACGACCCCGACGCCGACTACCGCGGCTCGTCCGACACCGTGTGGGACTTCCTGCAGGACAAGGAGGGCTACTGCACCCAGTACGCCCTCTCGATGATGGTCATGGCGCGCAGCCTGGGCATCCCCGCCCGCATCGGCGTCGGCTGGCTCCCCGGACGGCCGGACGGGCAGGGCAGCTACCGCGTCACGGGTCAGGACTCGCACGCGTGGCCGGAGATCTACTTCCCGACCGTCGGCTGGGTGCGGTTCGAGCCCACGCCGCAGGTGCAGACCGGCCCCCTGCCCTCCTACGCCAACCCCGAGGCCGGCAGCCTGCCGAGCGCGGCGCCGACGACCTCGCGGGCGCCGGAGGTGCCGAGCAGCCGACCGAGCCAGCAGCCCGAGCAGTCGGCGCCCACGGCGTCGTCGAACACCTCAGGGGGCAGGAGCGTGTCCGACGCGACGCTGCCGGGCTGGGCGTGGGTGCTGGCGGCCGTCGTCGTGGTCGCGCTGCTGGGCGGCGCGTTCTGGCTGCTCACCCGGCGTCGGGCCGCACCGGAGGTGCTCGACCCGGAGCTCGCGTGGTCGCGCGTGCTGGCCGTGCTCGCGGAGCAGGGTGTGCGGCTGGGGCCGTCGGTCACCCTGCGCCAGGCGCCCGGGCAGATCGCGGAGGAGGTGCGCGCCCGCACGGGCGCCACGCTGCCCGACGACGTCACCGAGCGGCTCGGCGCCCTGGCCGCGGCCGCGGAGGCGGAACGGTACGCCCGCCGCTCGACGCCGCCGACCGCCGCCGAGCTGGAGGACCTCACGGCCGCGCTCACCGCGGCCCTGGCGACGGCCCTGGCCCCGGCAGGCCGCTGACCCACCCGGCGGCCGCGCGGCCGTCGCCACGCCGGAGGAATACGGCGCGCCGGAGGAATACGGCAGGAGCCGGACCCCGTGGGGTCCGGCTCCTGGTCGAGTCTTCTGCGAGTCCGAGATCCGGGCGTTGCGCTCGGTCAGCGGCCGCCCTCGTTGCGCCGGTTCTCCCAGCGCTCCTCCAGGCGGGCGAGGAAGCCCCCGCTGCCCTGGCGCTTGCGGGGCCGTGCGGCCCTTCCCTGCGGTGGCTGGACCGTGCCGTCGTCGTCCACGACGCCGACCGGCCCCTCCTGCTTCTTACGCGGTCCGAAGAACGCGAAGACGACGCCGGCGAACATCAGCACGAAGCCGATGGCCCCGAGCCAGGTCTGCGACGTCGCCGCACCCACGACCAGAAGGAGCAGACCGACGACCACGCCGGCCCCGGACAGCACGTAACGCAGAGCGTTACCGCGACCGGTGGACTGGAGCGTGTTCGCCAGGCGCGGGTCGTCTGACGTCAGAGCACGCTCCATCTGCTCCAGCACCCGCTGCTCGTACTCGGACAGAGGCATCGAGACCCCCGGATCTCGCAAAGGAACAGTGTCCCTTCCAGGATAGGACGACCCGGCCGCCGTTGGTAGTCGACATCCCGGGCATACCAGCGACTATAGGGGCAGATCAGTATCGATGCGTGCTGTTCTTGTGATGTACACCCAGGTCGATCGCTGTTCTTCCGAACTTCTGTCGCACGGCGTCGAGCGCGAGCTCCGCCTCGCGCTGTGCCCCGGACCGCGGATCGACCGCCTCGTCGAGCGTGAGCTGCTGCACGGAACCGTCGCGCTGCACCAGATTCTCGCCCCGCACGCCCACGAGCCGGACCGGGAGCCCCTTCAGGTCCACGTTCGCCACGAGGTCCCGGGCGACCAGATAGATCTCGCGCGCGACGTCCGTGGGACCGTCGAGCGTTCGCGATCGGCTGAACGTGGCGAAGTCGCTGGACCGCACCTTGACCGAGACGGTGCGAGCGAGCACGCCCTGGTGCCGCAGGCGCGCGGCGACCCGGTCGGACAGCTCGAGCACCCGCCGGCTCACCACCTCGGTGTCGTGCTGGTCGGTGTCGAAGGTCGTCTCGGCGCCGATGCTGTGCTCGCGCTGCTCCGGCACCACCGGGCGCGGGTCGCGGCCCCACGCCAGGTCGTGCAGGTGGGCCCCACCGACGCGGCCGACGGCCGCCTGGAGGCTCGGCAGGTCGGTGTGCGCCAGCTCGGCGACCGTGGTGATCCCCCACGCCGCGAGCGACTTCTCGGTCTTCTCCCCCACGCCCCACAGCGCACCCACCGGCAACGTGTGCAGGAAGTCGACGGTGGCCGCCGCGGGCACGAGCATCATGCCGTCGGGCTTCGCGTGCGTGGAGGCCAGTTTGGCGACGAACTTGTTGCGCGCGATGCCCACCGAGGCCGTGACGCCGTGCTCCGCCTCGATGCGACGCCGCAGCTCCGCCCCGATGGCGGTCGGCGACCCCAGCCGGCGCCGGGCGCCGCTGACGTCGAGGAAGGCCTCGTCCACGCTGATCTGCTCGACCAGGGGGGTCACCTCGTGCAGCAGCGCCATGACCGACCGCGACACCTCGCGGTACAGCGTGTGGTCCGGCGGGACGACGGTCGCCTGCGGGCAGAGGAGGCGCGCCCGGGTCATGGGCATCGCCGAGCGGACGCCGAACGCCCGCGCCTCGTACGTCGCGGCCAGCACGACCCCGCGCTCCTGCCCGCCGACGATCACCGGCTTGCCCCGCAGCTCAGGTCGGCGCACCAGCTCGCAGGACGCGAAGAACGCGTCCATGTCGAGGTGCAGCACCGAGCAGCCGGTCTCGTCCGACCCCCAGTCCCGTCGCGCCGCCGCCGAGCGCGGTCCCTTGCTCACCGCGCCCCCTTGCTGCTCACCGTGCTCGTGTCCCGCTCTCTCGGTCGCGTACCCGCCCGCGCGGTCACGACGCCTCGGGGACGAGGGTCAGCCGCTGCGTCGAGAACCCCGCGTCGGGGTCCACGAGCATCGCCACCTCGTCCCGGAAGTCCTCTGCGCACGCGAGCAGCTCGTCCGCGCGCGCGGCGTCGACCTGCTCGGGCCTGCCCGCGTCCACCGCGGCGCGCAGCGGCGCACCCGACGCGAAGTAGCCGGACCAGGCCGCCAGGTCCGGTTCGGCGTGCGCGAGCATGTCCCAGACCGTCCGCGCGCCGGAACGGGCCGACGGCTTGCCCCGGAGCGCCACGACGGCCGCCGCCGACCGGATCGCGGCGAGGTGCGCGTGCACGAACCGGTCCCCGGGGTCGGCCGAGCGCGCCGCCTCGGCGAGCTCCGCGTCCGCCTTGCGCAGCAGAGCGCTGACGCCCGGCGGGACCGCGCGCGGCACGAGCATGCGCGCCGCGACGACGTCACGCGCGCCCTGAGAGTGCATGGTGCCCATCTCGAACCTCCGATCGAACCCCTTGTGCGACACTATCGAACATACGTTCTATCCTGTCAAGCGCGCCCCGGGACCCGGGAGACACTGTCCCCATGGCCCGCCGCACCGCCCGACGCCGACCATCTTCCTCCGCACCACTGACACTCCCCGCCGAGCTGCCCTCCGGACCCGTGCCGATCGACACCGGGACCGCGGAGGTGGTCCGCGACCCCGACTTCCCGCAACGAGTGACCCTGCACGTCAACGGCGTGCCGAGCTCTGGCCTCGACCTCACGGACCCCGGGTTCCTCGACTTCGAGTACATGCAGCAGATGGCCGCCGTCCTCGCGCTCCTTCCGCCCGGCCCGCTCCGCGTGCTGCACCTCGGAGCGGCCGGCAGCGCCCTCGCCCGGCACGTCGAGCACGAGCGGCCGGGCTCCCGCCAGCTCGGCGTCGACCTGGACGCCCGGCTCCTCGAGCTCGTGCGTGAGTGGTTCGACCTCCCCCGGTCGCCCCTGCTGCGCCTGCGTGCCGACGACGCCGCCCGTGCGCTGGCCGGTGCCCGCGACGAGTCCTGGGACGTCGTCGTGCGCGACGTGTTCGCGGGCGACAGCACGCCCGCCCACCTCGTCGGCACGGGGTTCGCCGAGCAGGCCCGTCGCGTGCTGCGCCCCGGTGGCGTGCTGCTCGTCAACTGCGCGGACCGGCCGCCGCTGGCCACGGCGCGGCGCGAGGTCGCCGGCCTCGCGCAGGCCTTCGGGCCGGACGCCACCGCGCAGGGCCGGCTCGCCGTCGTCGCCGAGCCGGCGATCCTCAAGGGACGGCGGTACGGCAACCTGGTGCTGGCCGCCGTCCGCCCGTTGCCGGACGACGAGGCCGCCGACTCCCCCGCCCTGCTCCGCGACCCCGCCCTCGGCCGGGCACTGCGCAGCCTCGCGGTCCCGGCGACGCTCCTGATCGACGAGGACGCCGCCGCCTTCGCGGGCACGGCCGCCCCGCTGCCCACCCCGCCCCCGACCTGACCCGCCGAGGTAGTCACAGGGCGAGGTAGTCACAGGGCGAGGTAGTCAGGGCCGGGGCGGGAACAAGCGCTCCCGCCCCAGTGACTACCTCGCCGGGTGACTACCTCGCCCTGTGACTACCTCGCCGGGTGACTACCTCGCCAGGTGACTACCTCGGCGAGGGGATGGGGGCGGGGGCAGCACGGAGGCCGCCCTCCCCTCGGGGAGAGCGGCCTCGCGCGCGGATCACCTCAGAGCGGGACGACCGACTCCGCCTGAGGACCCTTCGGGCCCTGCGTGATCTCGAACTCGACCCGCTGGGCCTCCTCGAGCGACCGGTACCCGCTGGACTGGATCGCGGAGTAGTGGACGAAGACGTCGGCACCGCCGCCGTCCTGGGCGATGAACCCGTAGCCCTTCTCCGCGTTGAACCACTTCACAGAACCCTGCGCCATGCTGTCCTTCGACCTTCCGTCCGGGATCCGACGGCGGGCCCTGTGCCCGCCCCCGCGCCGCAATGCTTTCCCGACTTGCTCACGACACGGCGGACGTGGCCTTGGTACGTCACTGCAACGTGCGCCAGTGTGGCACGGACCACTCAGATGCGCCACGGAACAGGCACATTTCTGCCGCAGCTATGACACACCGGGCCGCGAGAGCCGCCCCAGCACGCCGGTCAGTCGCCGTTCTGCTGTGCGAGGAACCGCTCGAACTCGGCGCCGAGCTCCTCGGCGCTGGGGATCGGCGTCGTCTCGGCGAGCAGGCTCGGACGACCGATCGAGCGGGCGAAGGCGTCGTACTGCTCCTCGAGCGCCTTGACCACCGCCGCGACCTCCGTGGACTCCGCGACCTGCTTCTCGACCTCGATCTTGGCGTCGGTCGCGGCCTCCTCGAGCCCGGCGACCGCGAGGTCGAGGCCCGTGGCCCGCTCCGTGTGCTGCAGCGCCACGACGGTGGCCGGCGGGTACTGCGACTGCGCCAGGTAGTGCGGCACGTGCACGGTGAAGCCGAGGGCGTCGTGCCCCGCCTCGCCGAGCCGGTACTCGAGCAGCGCGGACAGCGAGCCGGGCACCTTCACGCTGCCGAACCAGGAGGTGTAGTCGTCGATGAGCGCCGGCCGCGTGGCGTGCGCCGTCAGCGACAGCGGCCGCGTGTGCGGCAGGCCCATCGGGATGCCCTGCAGGCCGATGGTGAGGCTGACGTTGAACCGCTCGACGAGCTGGACCAGCGCGGCGACGACGCGCTCCCACTGCAGGTCCGGCTCGGAGCCGTGCAGGAGCAGGAAGCCGGTGCCCTCGGCGTCGGTCAGGTGGTCGATCGCCAGGTAGGGGGCCTGGTAGTCGGCCCAGTGGTCGGACTCGAACAGCATCGTGGCCCGCTTGGAGCGGTAGTCGAGCAGCTGGTCGACGTCGAACGTCACCAGGCGCTCGACCCGGAACTGGTCGACGAGGTGGTCGACGGCGAGCTCGCCCGCGCTGCCGGCGTCCACGAAACCGCGGACGGCGTGCAGGAGGACGGGGCCGTCGGTGCTGCCCGGCACGCTGCGACCCAGCGTGCGCTCGACCGCTGCCTCGTCGACGTCATAGATGCCCTGGGGGTCAAGCACGTGCGCTCTCCCTCGATCGTCGGAAGTCTTCGCGGACGCCCTCGTGCAAGGGTGCCCGAACTGTCCAACGCCGGGACGGCCCCCTGTCTTCCCGGCGCCGGTCCCTGACGTTCTCCTTACGCTCTCAGCGACACACCGAGGCGCCAGGAGCGCCCGGACGCGGACGCCCCTACCGCCCGGGCAGCCGCACCACGGAGACGAAGAACTCGTCGATGCGCCGCACCGCCGCGATGAACTCCTCGAAGTCCACGGGCTTGGTCACGTACGCGTTGGCGTGCAGCGAGTAGGAGCCCACGACGTCCTCCTGGGCGTCCGACGTCGTCAGCACCACCACGGGGATGTGCCGCAGCATCGGGTCACCCTTGGCGACGGCGAGCACCTCGAGCCCGTCCATCTTCGGCAGGTTGAGGTCCAGCAGCACCAGGTCGGGCGTCGGGGCGTCCTCGAACTCCCCCTGCTTGCGCAGGAACTCCAGCGCGCTCACGCCGTCGCCCACCACCGAGACGCGGTTCGGGACGCGGTGGTCCTCGAACGCCTCCTTGGTCATGAGCACGTCGCCCGGGTCGTCCTCCACCAGGAGGATCTCCATCACCTTGTTGCCGCTCACCCACGTACCTCTTCAGTCTCGGCAGCGCCGGGCACCAGGAGAGGCACCGTGGTCGCGGCCCGCCGTCGGCCCAGGTCAGGCCATGCTCATCCGAGCGTAGTCGACTGCGCTCGTTCGGTCGAAAGCCTGCCCTGCGCGGGCTGGCCCTGCCTACGGGCCAGCGTGAACCGCACGATGGTGCCGCCGCCGGCCGACGGCTCGATCCAGATGCGGCCCTTGTGGTACTCGACGATCCGCTTCACGAGCGACAGGCCGATGCCGCTGCCCGCGTACTGCTCGCGCGAGTGCAGCCGCTGGAAGATGACGAACACGCGCTCGGCGTACTGCGCGTCGATGCCGATGCCGTTGTCGATCACCGAGATCTCCCAGTGCGCACGCATGCTGCGCACCTCGATCCGGATCTCCGGCGGGCGCTCGGGGTGGCGGAACTTGAGGGAGTTGCCCACCAGGTTGACGAACAGCTGCTGCAGCAGCGCGCGCTCGCCGTGCACCTCCGGCATCGGGTCGTGCTCGATCTCGGCACCGGTCTCGTCGATCCGGTCGGACAGCTCCGACAGCGCGGCGGAGAGCACGCTCTCCAGGTCCACGTCCTCGCGCGGCACGCCCGTGCGGCCCACGCGGGAGAAGGCCAGCAGGTCCTGGATGAGCCCCTGCATGCGCTTGGCGCCGTCGACGGCGAACTCGATGTACTGGTCGGCGCGCTCGTCGAGCTGGCCGCCGTACCGTTTGCGCAGGAGCTGCGTGAAGCTCGCGACCTTGCGCAGCGGCTCCTGCAGGTCGTGCGACGCGACGTAGGCGAACTGCTCCAGGTCCCGGTTGGAGCGCTCGAGCTCGCGCGTCTTCTCGCTGAGCAGGCCGTGCGCGTTCTCGACCTCCTGGTGCGAGAGCCGGATCTCCTCCACCTGGTGCACCAGGTCGCGGCGCATGGTCTCGACGTGCATGGCCAGCAGCGCGACCTCGCCCGTCCCCGCGGGGCGGATCTCGCGGCGGATGCCACCGCTGCTCACCACGCGCACGGCGGCCGTGAGCTCGGTCAGCGGCCGGATGACCCAGCCCTCCAGCGCGAGCCACATGAGCGTGCCCATGAGCACCACGACCAGCACGAGCGTCGCCACGGCGCCCAGCAGCAGGCGCTCCCACACCGTGCGCGTCTCCACGATCGCGTCGCGCTGCGCGCTCAGCTCGGCCAGGTAGCGCACGACGGCGGTGCGCGCGCTCTCGTACAGCGCCTCGCCCTCCGCGGCGGTCGGGGCGTCCGCGAGCGCCAGCCGGCAGCGCGCCTCGCCCGCCGTCGTGTCGCCGACGGCGGCCACGAGGGGCTCGGCGTACTGCCGGAACCAGGCGTCGGTGCGCCGCGCGGCCTCCTCGTAGGCCAGGATCACCTCGGCGTCGGCGGCGAGCTCGCGGCGCTCGACGTCGGCGAGGAGCATGATGCGGCCGCTGGCCCCGACGGCGCGGGTCCACGGCTCGAGCGCCGCGGGCTCGCACGTGGCGCGGTAGGCGCGCAGGGACGCGTCCGCGTCGCTCAGGGCGAGGGAGGCGCGCTCGCCGTCGACCAGGGCGCGGTAGTAGGGGCCGTCGGCGCGCGCGTCGAGGCCGCGGGACTGGACGAGGGCGAGCACGGCGACGGCGAGCGCGATGACGAGCATGGCCGCGACGGCGCCGAGCAGGCGGGCGAGCCTGCGCCGCATCGAGACGCCGGTGAACCGGCGCTCGTCGGGGTGCACGACCGTCATGTGCGCGACCACTCGACCGAGTCGGCGAGCGTCGAGGTGCGCTCGGCCGGGCCCGTCGCGCCCGCACCGGCCCAGCCGACGAACAGGAGGGCCGCGTCGTCGACGAGCGGGCCGCCGTGCAGCTCGCGCACGCGGCGCAGCACCCGGGTGACCACCTCGTCGGTGCCCTGGTCCATCTCACGCTCGACGACGCTGCGCAGGCCGTGTGCGCCCAGGCGCGGCATGCGGCCGGTCGCGCTGGGCGCGAGCACGGGCGTGCCCTTCGGGTCGGTGCCGACGGCGGCCTCGACGAGCCCGTCGGTGTACAGCACGGCGGTCCAGACCTCCGGCAGCTCGACGGTGTGCGGGGACCACCCGCCGTCGACCGGGATGCCGAGGGCGCGGCCGCGCAGCGCGGCGGGCAGCTCCTCGCAGCGGTGCGTGACGAGCACGGCGGCGTCGCGGGCGACCTGCGGCACGACCAACAGGGGCGGCGGGTGGCCCGCGAGGTAGACGTCCATGCGGCGGCGGTCGGGCGAGATGACCATCTGGCAGATGGTCACGAACACCTCGGGCCGCCCGCGCTCGGCGAGCAGCACGCGCTCGAGGAGGGGCAGCACGTCGCCGGGTGCGGTGTCGGCGAGCACGAGGGTGCGCCACGCGGTGCGCATCGCCGCGCCGAGCGCCGCCTCGTCGGGGCCGTGGCCCGCCACGTCGCCGATGACGGTGACGAGCGTGCCGTCGGGCCGCTCGACGGTGTCGAAGAAGTCGCCGCCGAGCAGGCCGTTGCCGCCCGGCAGGTAGCCGACCATGACGGAGACCCTGTCGTCGGTGACGAGCTCCTTGGGCAGCAGGGCGCGCTCGAGCCGGGTGGTCTCGGCGGCGCGGACCTCGCTGCGGTAGAGCGCGATCTGCTGGGCGGCCGACCGGCGCCGCAGCGTGGCGTAGCGCAGGCAGCGGGCCAGGGAGTCGCCGTCGACGTCGGCCTTGACGAGGTAGTCGTCGGCGCCGTTGGCCACGGCCGCCGCGCCCAGGTCGTGCGCGGTGTTGCCGGTGAGCACGACGACGGCGGGCTGCTCCGGCAGCACCTCGATGCCCTCGATGACGCGGCGCAGGGCGCCGAGGCCCTCGCCGTCGGGCAGGCCGAGGTCGAGCAGCAGGCAGTCGACGGCGACCATGGACAGGATGGTCAGCGCCTCGTCGATGGAGTGCGCGCGGTGCAGGTCGGCTCGCAGGTCGGCCTCGACGTCGGCGTCGGCCAGCAGCTCGCCGACGAGGAAGGCGTCGGCGTCGTCGTCCTCGACCAGGAGGACCGAGATCGGCCCGTCGATCCGGGACAGGCGAGGGTGCGCGGACCCGTCTCCGGGCCCCGCCGACCTCGCCCCGCCCAGTGCCATGGCGGCGATCCTATCCAGCGAGATGACGCCGTGTCAGCGCAGGGAAGGCACCTGTGCGTGACACGTGCGCGATAATGGTTGGCCGGTTGTTCACGACCGGCCGTTAGTGCAGGTGAGCCACGGAGGTAGGGCGTGACGGGAATCGCGGGCGAGCTCGCCCACGAGCAGGAAGTCGTCGACACGATGTACGCCCGGCTGGACACCCTTCGCGGGACCACCGCCGACCGTCTGCGGGACGTCCGTCTGGCCGGCGCGGTCGGCACCCACCAGAACCGCAGCGAGCGCGACGCGTTCGCCACGCTCTACGAGGACCGGGCCGCCCAGCTCGACGCCGTCGAGGACCGGCTGGTGTTCGGCCGCCTGGACCTGGCGGACGGGTCCGCCGACGGCACGGTCACGCGGTACGTCGGGCGCATCGGCCTCACGGACGCCGAGCACCGGTCGATGCTGACCGACTGGCGGGCGCCGGCGGCCGAGGCGTTCTACCGGGCCACCGCGCTGCACCCGGGCGACGTGCGCCGCCGTCGGCACCTGGTCACGAAGGGCCGGTCGGTGACGGGCCTGGAGGACGAGGTGCTGGACCTCGACACCGAGATCGACGCCGACGCGCTCTCGGGCGAGGGCGCGCTGCTGGCCGCCATGGCCCAGGGCCGCACGGGCCGCATGACGGACATCGTCGCGACGATCCAGGCCGAGCAGGACCGCATCATCCGCTCGGACCTCACGGGCGCGCTCGTGGTCCAGGGCGGGCCGGGCACCGGCAAGACGGCGGTCGCGCTGCACCGTGCGGCCTACCTGCTGTACGCGCACCGGCGGCTGCTGGAGCGGTCGGGCGTGCTCGTGGTGGGCCCGTCCAGCGCGTTCCTGCGCTACATCGACCAGGTGCTGCCGTCCCTCGGTGAGACCGGTGTGGTGTCGACGACGATCGGCGACCTCCTGCCGGGGGTCCGGGCGACCGCCGTCGACGAGGGGCAGGTGGCCCGCCTCAAGGGCCTGCTGCTGTGGCGCAAGGTGGTGCGCCGGGCGGTGCGGGCCCGCGAGCGGGTGCCCGCCGAGGAGATCCCCGTGCGCGTCGAGGGGCACGACTTCGTGATCCGGCCGCGCGACGTGCGCGACGCGATCGCCAAGGCGCGCCGCACCCACAAGCCGCACAACCTGGCACGCGCCACCTTCGTGCGCGACATGCTGGAGCGCCTGGCCGACCAGTACCGCGACTTCCAGGACGAGCCCGTGCAGGGCGAGGACCGCGCCGCGGTGATCGAGGACCTGCGCTCGGACCGCGCCGTGCGGGTCGCGCTCAACATCGCGTGGCTGCCGATCACGCCCGAGAAGCTGGTCACCGACCTGTATGCCAAGCCGCACCGGCTCGCCGAGGCGGCGCCGGAGCTCACGGCGCGCGAGCGGCGCCTGCTGCAGCGCAAGCCGGGCTCCCCCTGGACGGAGGCCGACGTCCCGATCCTCGACGAGGCGTACGAGCTGCTCGGCGAGGACGACGCGGTCGCGCTGGTCGAGGCCCGGGCGCGCGAGGCCGCCGAGCAGGAGGCCCGCCGCTACGCCGAGCAGGCGCTGGAGGCCACGCAGTCGATGCTCGGCGACTACGCGGGCCTCGTGGACGCCGACACGCTCGCCGCGCGGTTCTCCGCGGGCGGCCCGGCGCTCACGACGGCGGAGCGCGCCGCCGCCGACCGGTCCTGGACCTACGGCCACGTCGTGGTCGACGAGGCGCAGGAGCTCTCCCCCATGGCCTGGCGCGCCCTCGTGCGCCGCGTGCCGACCCGCTCGATGACCGTGGTGGGCGACGTGGCGCAGACCTCGTCGGCCGCCGGCGCGCGCAGCTGGGACCGCATGCTGACTCCGCTGCTGCGCGACGGGTGGCGGCTCGCCGAGCTCACCGTGTCCTACCGCACGCCCGCGACGGTCGCCGACACCGCGCAGCGCGTCGCCCGCGCCGCGCGGCTGCCCGTCTCGGACCTGCGCGCCGCGCGCGACGTCGAGGGCTCGCTCGTCACGACCCGTACCGGAGCAGGGCCCGACGGCCTCCCCGACCCGGACGCGGTCGTCGCCGAGGCCCTGGGGCTCGCCAAGGAGTTCGTCGGGCCCGACGCCGGCCGCGTCGCCGTCGTCGCGCCGTCGGACGGCGTGCCGCGGCTGGCCGGGGCGCTCACGGCGGCGCTGCCCGGCGCCGTCGGCGAGCAGGAGGCCGCACGGCTGGCCGCACAGCGGCCCGAGGACGCCCAGGTGACCGTGCTCTCGCCCCGCGAGACGAAGGGCCTCGAGTTCGACGCGGTCGTGCTCGTGGAGCCCGCGGCGATCGCGGACGGCCCCGGCGGCACGAGCGACCTGTACGTGGCGATGACGCGGCCCACGCAGCGCCTCGTCGTCGTGCACGCGCAGGACCTGCCGGAAGGGTTCTGAGGCGCCCGTCCCGTCCCGCCGGCCCGTCCCAGCAGGCGGGACGGGCCGGTCGTCCGCTTGGTGCTTCGGGGCCCCTGCCGCATCATGGGTGCGTGCAGCGAGCCCTCCTCCTCGAGAACGTCCATCCCGACTCCGTCCCGATCCTCGAGTCGGCCGGGTACGAGGTCGACTACCGCAAGGGAGCCCTCGACGAGGACGAGCTGATCGCCGCCCTCGACGGCGTGCAGCTCCTCGGCATCCGGTCCAAGACCGAGGTCACCGCCCGTGTGCTGGCCGAGGCGGGCGACCTGGTCGCCGTCGGCGCGTTCAGCATCGGCACCAACCAGATCAACCTCACCGCGGCGGCGAACCGCGGCATCGCGGTGTTCAACGCGCCGTTCTCCAACACGCGGTCCGTGGTGGAGCTCGCGATCGCCGAGATCATCTCCCTGACCCGCCGCATGACGGAGCGCGACCGCGCCCTGCACGCCGGCGTCTGGGACAAGTCCGCGGAGGGTTCGCACGAGGTGCGCGGCCGCACGCTCGGCATCGTGGGCTACGGCAACATCGGCTCGCAGCTGTCGGTGCTGGCCGAGAACCTCGGCATGTCGGTGATCTTCTACGACACCGCCGAGAAGCTGGCGCTGGGCAACGCGCGCCGCGCCGAGACGCTCGACGAGCTGCTGGAGACCGCCGACGTCGTGACGCTGCACGTCGACGGGCGGTCCGGCAACGCGGGCCTGTTCGGCGCCAAGCAGTTCGCGCGCATGAAGCAGGACGCCATCTTCCTGAACCTGTGCCGCGGCTTCGTGGTCGACGTCGACTCGCTGGCCGAGCACATCACGTCCGGCCACCTCGCGGGCGCCGCCGTGGACGTGTTCCCGCAGGAGCCCAAGAAGCGCGGCGACACGTTCGACTCCGTGCTGCGTGGCCTGCCCAACGTGATCCTCACCCCGCACGTCGGCGGGTCCACCGAGGAGGCACAGCAGTCGATCGGGCAGTTCGTGGCCAAGAAGCTGTCGGACTACGTGACCACGGGCTCGACGATGCTCAGCGTCAACCTGCCCAACCTGCAGCTCGAGCCGACCGGCGTGGGCCGCATCAAGCTGCTGCACCGCAACGTGCCGGGCGTGCTGGCCACGGTCAACCAGATCTTCGCCGACCACGGCGCCAACATCGAGGGCCAGATGCTGGCCACGCGCGGCGACATCGGCTACGTGGTCACGGACATCTCCGACGTCACCGAGCGCGGCGCGTCCGCCAAGCTGCAGGCCCTCGACACCACGATCCGCCTGCGGATCCGCGACGCCTTCGACCGTCCGGAGTTCCCCCCGGGCCCGGCGGCCCGCTGAGGGCCGGCGCCCGACGCCGCGAGAACGACCTGCGGGACCGATCCGACGCCGGATCGGTCCCGCAGGTCGTTCTCGCGGGGCCCGGTCGGGGTCAGCGCAGGGTGGAGGCCGGGATCTCGTAGGCCGCGAAGGCCTTCGCGACCTGGTCCTCGTCCAGGCCGTAGCGCTCCAGGGTGTACCGGTGGGGCGTGTGGCCGCTCCGGTCGGTCGCGGCGGCCAGGTTGGCGGCGTCGGTCGGGGTCCACTCGATGCCGAGCTGGTCGAACACCCCGCGCACCACGGCCTCCGGCTCGGCCACGAGGTCGTCGTAGACGACGTCGACCACCGCGTCGGCCGGCAGCTGGTCGCGCAGCGCCATGGCCCGCTCGACCCCGCCGGCCGAGATCTCCAGCCACTCCCGCCCGATGCGCTCCAGGTCGATGCGGCCCGGCTTGAGGTACATCGTGTGGGTCGCCTCGGACATCGAGCAGCCGGACGCCACCGCCGACGACGGCGCGCGGTGCGTCCACACGAACCGCGCGTCGGGGAAGGCGCGCAGGATCTCCGGCGTGCGCCACAGGTCCATCGGGTGCTTGAGCACCCAGCGGTCCGGGGCCTCGCCCGCCGCGATCACCTGCAGCGCCTCGCGCAGGAACCGGAAGTCGTCGGTGAGGTCGGCGCCCTTGACCCAGTCGATGTAGCGCGGCGCGGGGCCCCAGGTGGCGAACATCTCGGTGTGCGCGCGCAGCATGAAGTCCTCCTCCTCGCTCTCGGCGACCAGGGGGTGCAGGTGCGCCCACGCGGGGCTGAGCTTCCCGACGGCCGCGAAGCGCCTGCGGGTCTTCTCGATCACCTTGGCGCGCTCGGCCTCGGGCAGCGGCAGGCCGAGGTTGGTCATCTCCCACAGCTTCGGCCCCCGGTGGCCCGGGTGCCGGGCGACGAGGTTGTACGTGAGCGTGGTGCCTGTGCGCGGCAGGCCCACGACGAACACCGGCGCCGTCACGGGCTCGTCGCGCACCTCGGGACGCTGCGCCTGCGCGGACCGGACCACGGCCCGGTTGCGGAGCCGGTCGCGGATCTGGTCCTGCGCGCTCATCCACCCGAGCCCGCTGAGGTCGGGGTTGGCGGCGTGGTCGGCGAGCAGCAGGCGCAGGCCGTCGACGGCGGCGAGGTCCTCGGCCGTCAGCGGCGCGTGGTCGCGCTGCACCTCCGCGAGGATGCCGTCGAACACGGCGTCGGGGTCCTTCCGCGTGCGCATCCCGGGGGTGAGCAGCAGGTTCATCAGTCGGAGCAGGGGCGTGGCCTGGGGCATGGCGCACATCCTGCCGACACCTCCGGGCCACGACAAGCGCCCCGCCGCA
This sequence comes from Promicromonospora citrea, assembly GCF_013004695.1. Lineage (GTDB taxonomy): Bacteria > Actinomycetota > Actinomycetes > Actinomycetales > Cellulomonadaceae > Promicromonospora > Promicromonospora citrea. The sequence continues at coordinate 12,471 of NZ_JABEMG010000018.1, read as the reverse complement.
CCGGTCGGACGCCGGTCCCCGATCGTGACCCGGCGGTCACCCGACGGTGCCGCCTGGTCGGTTAGCATCCCCGGACAGGGCCGTCCGGAGCCGCACGCGCCGGGGCCGGCCCCTGCCCGAGAGGAGAACCGTGACCGCAGCATCGCAGTCCGCGCGACCCGTGCGGCTGAGCGACGTCGCCGAGCGCACGCCGCTGGTCGCGACGACGACGTCGCCCGACGCGAACACCGTCTACGAGCAGCTGCGCAAGCGCTGGGGCTCGATCGCCCCGATCGACCTCGAGCCGGGCGTGCCGGGCTGGCTCGTGCTGGGCCACTCCGCCGCCGTGGGCCTGCTGCGCGACGACCACACCTTCATCAAGGACCCGTCGATCTGGAACGGCCACGGCAAGGGCCTGCTCGGACCGGGCTCGGGCCTGCACCTCGTGCTCGCGCAGGCTCCCAAGCCCACCCTCGCCGACGCCGACGGCGCCAAGCACGCCCGCCTGCGCCCGCCCGTCGACGACGCGCTCGAGCAGGTCGACGAGGCCCGTGCCGGCGCCATCACGCGGCGGCTGTGCGGCATGCTCATCGACCGGTTCGAGGACAGGGGCCGGGCCGACCTCGTGGCCGAGTACGCGGCCGTGGTGCCGTTCCTCGTGCTGTCCGAGCTGGACGGTCTCGAGCCGGGCCAGGCGCAGCGCCTCCAGGAGATCACCCGGGCGATCTTCGAGGCGGGCGCCGACGCCCGCGCGCTCACCGACGAGCTGCGCGAGATCGTCACGGGCCACATCGCCCTCAGCCGCGAGCGCGGCACCCGCGACATCGCCGGCGTGCTCGCCGTGCACCCGAACTTCGAGAACGACCTCGAGCGCGCCCAGACGCTCACCGCCATCACCGCGGCGGCGACCGAGTCCCTCATGGCGTGGGTGGCGCAGACCCTCGTGATCATCCTCAGTGACCCGCGGTTCTCCCACCGTGTCTCGGGCGGCCGCCTGCACATCGACGACGCGCTCGACGAGGTGCTGTGGCGCTCCACGACCAACCCGAACCTCATGCCGCGCTTCGCGGTGCGCGACGTGGTGCTGGACGGCAAGCTCATCGAGCGCGGCGACCCCGTCGTGGTCGCGGTGCACGCCGCCAACCACGACCCGCTCGTGCAGTCGAGCGACCCCTGGGACACCGTGGGCAACCGCGCCTACCTCTCGTTCGGCGCGGGCGCGCACCGCTGCCCCGCGCCCCGGCTGGGCCGCGTCGTCGCGCGGATCGCCGTGGCCGAGCTGCTCAAGCGCCTGCAGCTCACCCTCACGACGGACCCGAACCGGGTCGAGTGGGCCACGAGCCCCTGGATGCGGTTCCCGGCGCGCCTGCCGGTGACCTTCCCGTCGCCGCGCCGGCAGCCCGCGTACGGCACGTGGGACACGGACCCGGACGAGGACGACGACGCCGGGTGGGCCGCGGACCGGTGAGCCTGCCCGCGCCCTACGACCGCTGGTTCGCGGACAGCCCGATCGACGGCACCTACGGGTACGACCGCGACGCCCTGCTCGCCGTCGAGCCGGCCGCGGAGCCGGACGGCTTCGCCGACCTGTGGCGGTCCTGGTCCGAGCGGGCGCGCACGGTGGCACCCGACGTCGTGGTCGAGGGCGCCGCCGCGCCGGCCCGCCGCGCCACGCACGACGTCCGCGTGGTCACGCACACCGCCGACGGCGGCCTGCGGCTGCGCGCCTGGGTCGCGCTCCCCGTGGAAGGGCTGCCCCGGGTCGGTGTCGTGGTCAGCCACGGGTACGGCGGCCGCGACGCGCCGAGCTTCGAGCGGGTCCCGCGTGACGCCGCCGTCATCTTCCCCGTGGCACGGGGGCTCGGGGCGCTCAACCGGGGCGTCGGGGCCCCCGACACCAGCTCCGCGCACGTGCTGCACGGCATCGAGGCGGTGGACACGTACGCCGTCGGGCGGTCCGCCGTCGACCTGTGGCACGCCGCGAGCGCCCTGCTGGACGTGCTCGCCCGGCGCGACCCGGCCCTCGCGGACCTGCCGCTGTACTACGTCGGCACAAGCTTCGGCGGCGGCATCGGCGCGCTGGCCCTGCCGTGGGACGACCGGTTCGTCGGCGCCACGCTGGAGGTGCCCACGTTCGGGCAGCACGACCTGCGCCTGCGGATGCCGTGCCTCGGCAGCGGCGAGGCCGTCCGGCACCACGTGGCCGACCATCCCGAGGCACGCGAGGTCCTGGCGTTCCACGACGCGTCGGTCGCGGCCACGCACCTGCGGATCCCCGTGCGCGTCGAGTGCGCGCTGTGGGACACCTCCGTGCCGCCGCCGGGCCAGTTCGCGGTCGCGAACGGCGTCGCGCGGGCTCCGGGGGCGAGCCTCGACCTGACGGTGCTCACCGCGGGGCACGCCGGGTACCCGGGCCAGGCCCGCGAGCAGTCCGCCGCCTACGCGGCCACCCGCGCCCACATCACGGCGCTCACGGCCTGACCCCGCCGCCGCCCAGGATCCCGCCCGCCGCCGCCCGCGCCCGCCGAGCGTAGGAATGATCGGCGGACGGCGGCGCGAGCGCCGATCATTCCTCCGCTCGGCGGCGCGAGCGGGCGGGTCAGTGGCCCCTGAAGGTGGGCTGGGCGCGGGACAGGAACGCCTGGACCGCGCCGGTGTGGTCGGCCGTCGCGCCGCAGGCCGCCTGGGCGCGGGCCTCGGCGTCGAGCACCTCGTCGAGGGTGCGTCCCGGTGCCTGCGCGAGGAGGCGCTTGGTCTGCGCGAACGCGACGGTCGGGCCGGCGGCGAGCTGCCGGGCGATCTCGACGGCGCGGGGCAGCACGTCCTCCGCCGCGACGACCTCCCCCGTGATGCCCCAGGCCACGGCCTCCTCCGGGGTGAACGTCCGGTTGAACAGCAGCAGCTCCCGGGCCCGCGCGTCGCCGACGGCGCGCGGCAGCGTGAGCGACAGGCCCGTGTCGAAGGTGAGCCCGATGCCGGCGAACGCCGCGCCCAGGGTGACCCCGTCGGCGAAGACGCGGTGGTCGCACGCGAGCGCCAGCCCGAGGCCCGCGCCCACGCACGTGCCGCCCACGGCGGCGATCACGGGCTTGGGCATGGTGAGCAGGTCGCGCACGACCGGCGAGTAGTGCTCGCGGACCGTGGCGAACGCGGCCTCGGCCCCGTCGGCGAGGGCCGCGGCGTGCTCGCCGAGGTCCTGGCCCAGGCAGAACGCTCTCGCCGTGCCCGTGAGCACGACGGCACGCACCCCGGTGTCGGCGGCCGCCGCGGCGACGGCGTCGCGCAGGGCCTTCTTGGCGGTCCGGGTCAGCGCGTTGCGGTGGCCGGGGTCGTCGAGCGTGATCGTCACGACCGCGTCCGCGCGGTCGGTGACGACGGGTGCGTCGGTCATCGGATCTCCTGTCGCTGTCGTCCGGCGGTGCTCACCACGTGTAGAAGCCCTGCCCCGTCTTGCGGCCCAGCTCGCCGGCCGCGACCTTGTCGCGCAGCACCTGCGGCGGCGTGAACCGCGGGCCCAGCTCGCGCTCCAGGTGCTCGGCGATGTGCAGCCGCACGTCGAGGCCGACGACGTCGGTCGTGCGCAGCGGCCCGACCGGGTGCCGGTACCCGAGGGTCATGGCGGTGTCGATGTCCTGCACCGAGGCCACGCCCTCCTCGAGCAGGCGCATCGCCTCGAGCGCGAGCGCGACGCCGAGCCGGCTGCTCGCGAAGCCGGGCGAGTCGCGGACGGTGATCGCGGTACGGCCGAGCGCGGCGACCCAGCGCCGGGCGTCGTCGACGAGGCCGGGCGCCGTGCGCGCGCCGACCACGACCTCGACCAGGGAACTGACCGGCACGGGGTTGAAGAAGTGCAGGCCGACCAGGCGCGCCGGGTCGGGCAGCGCGTCGGCGAGGGCGTCGATCGGCAGCGAGCTCGTGTTGCTCGCGAGCGCCGCGCCGGGCGCCACGGCCGCCGCGCGACGCAGCACGGCGTGCTTGAGGTCGAGCAGCTCGGGCACGGCCTCGACCACGAGCGCGCAGTCGGCCAGGGCGGCGGCGTCGGTCACGACGTCGAACGAGCCGGCCGGCACCGGTGCGGTCCCCTCCGCGGCCGCCCGGGCCAGGCTCTTCCCGATCCGTTCGCGCGCGGCGAGCGCCGCGGCCGGGTCGGTCTCCACCACCGTGACCGGGGCGCCCGCGAGCACGAAGGCGTGCGCGATGCCCGCGCCCATGCGCCCGCCGCCGTAGACGCCGACGGACTCCGGCAGGTCGTGCCCGGTCATCGCTGCTCCTTCCGGGCGCGCCGGGCGAGGAACGCGTCCATCCGGTCGGCCTTGTCCTGGGTCTCGAACAGCACGGCCTGCGCGACGTCGTCCAGCAGGGGGTGCGCGTCGCGCGGCGCGTGCAGGACGGCCTTGGTGAGCCGCACGGCGAGCGGCGCCTGCGCGGTGATGCGGTCGGCGAGCCGGTGACCGGCGGCCTCGAGATCCTCCGGCTCGACCACCTCGGTGAGCAGGCGCGCGGCGAGGCACTCCTGGGCGTCGAGCACGCGGCCGGCCAGCAGCACCTCGGCGGCCAGCGGCTCGCCGACGAGCTCCTTGAGGCGCCACGCGGCGCCGGCCGCGGCGATGATGCCGAGGCCGGGCTCGGGGTTGCCGAACCGGGTGGCGGGGGTGCCGATCCGGAAGTCGCACGCGTAGGCCAGCTCGGCGCCGCCGCCGAGGGCGTACCCGTCGACGAGCGCGATCACCGGCAGGGGCAGCCGGTGGACGCGGTCGAAGAGGCCCGAGTTGATGCCCGCGAGGGCGTCGTCCCTGCGCCGCTCGCGCAGCTGTGCGATGTCGGCGCCCGCGGCGAACGTGCCGCCCGTCCCGGTCACCAGGGCGACGCGGGGGTGCGCCTCGAGCGCCGCGCACGCCGCGTGCAGCGCGTCGACCATGTCCCGGTCGATCGCGTTGCGGACCTCCGGCCGGTTGAGCCGCAGCACCATGCGGTCGTCGTGCTCCTCGACGAGCAGGGGCGCGCTCATGCGTCGTAGTCCACGACGACATGGTCGCCCGCGGCGTAGGACTGGCAGGTGAGCACGAAGCCGTCGGCGACCTCCTGCGGCTCGAGCGCGTAGTTGCGCACCATGTCGACCTCCCCCTCGACGACCCTGGCCCGGCACGTGCCGCAGACGCCGCCCCGGCAGGCGAACGGCAGGTCGGCGCGCACGCGCTGCGCGGCGTCGAGCAGGCGCTCGTCGCGGGGCACGGCGCTGGTCGTGGCGCGTCCGTCGAGCACCACCGTGACCTGGCTGGTCTCGCCCTCGACCACCCGGTCCGGGCGGCGCAGCGCGGGCGGCGGCTCGTCCACCCAGAACAGCTCCCTGTGCACCCGGTCGGCGGGCACGCCCGCCTCGGTGAGCGCAGCCCTGGCCTCGTCGATCATGCCGAGCGGCCCGCACAGCCACACGTGGTCGACGTCGGCGACGGGCACGACGCGCCGCAGGAGCTCGCGGAGCCGGGCGCCATCGAGTCGGCCGGAGAAGAGGTCGACGTCGCGCGGCTCGCGGGACAGCACGTGCACCAGCTCGAGGCGGTCGTGGTAGGCGTCCTTGAGGTCGGCCAGCTCGTCCGCGAACATCACGGAGCCCGCCGTCCGGTTGCCGTACAGGAGCGTGACGCGCGCGTCCGAGCCGCGCAGCAGGCTCGCCGCGATGGACAGCACGGGCGTGATGCCCGACCCGGCCGCGACGCACAGGTGCCGCCCGCCCGCCGCGGGGTCGGCCCGGAAGGCTCCCGACGGTGCCTGCACCTCGACCCGGTCGCCGGGCCGCACGTCGTGCACGAGCCAGGACGAGAACAGGCCGCCCGGCACCTCGCGGACGCCGATGCGCGGCGGGCCGCCCACGGGCGCGCAGATCGAGTAGGTGCGGCGGTGCTCGACGCCGTCGAGCACGCGGCGCAGGGTGAGCGACTGGCCGGCGGCGAAGGCGAACTCGGCGCGCAGCTCGTCCGGCAGGTCGAACGTCACGGCGGCCGCGTCGTCGGTGAGGCGCTCGACGGCGCGCACGGTCAGCGGGTGGAACGCCGTGCGCCGGGCGGTCGCACCGCCCGTCAGGGTCGCCACGTCAGATCTCCTTCACGTGGTCGAACGGCTCGCGGCACACGCGGCACCGGTACAGCGCCTTGCACGCGGTGGACCCGAACTCGGAGGTCACCTCCACGTCCGCCGACCCGCACAGCGGGCAGCGCACCGCGCGGCGCGGCGGGCCGAGCCGCAGGGGCACCGGGCCGGTCCGCCGCGGAGCCGGGCCGGGCGGCGAGATGCCCGCCGCCGCGAGCGCCGCGCGGCCGGACGGCGTGATCCAGTCCGTGGTCCAGGCCGGGTCGAGCACGACCCGCACGCGGGCCTCGATGCCTGCGGCGGCGAGCCCGCGCACCAGGTCGTCGCGCATGGTCGCCATGGCGGGGCAGCCCGAGTAGGTGGGGGTGATCGCGACGGCGACGACGCCGTCGTCGTCGAGCGTGACGTCGCGCAGCACGCCGAGGTCGGCGAGCGTGAGCACGGGCAGCTCCGGGTCGACGACGGCGGACGCCGCCGTCCGCGCGCGCTCCAGCACCTGCTGCGCGACCTGCTCCATGGCCCCGCTCACCAGCGCCCCTCCGGGTGTGCGCGGGCGACCGACTGCATCTCGGCGAGCAGCAGGCTGAGCGCCTCGGTGTGCCTGCCGTCGCGGCCGGCCTTCCCCTGGACGCCGGAACGCGGGCGGACGTCGGGGCGCTCGAGCCCCGCGGCGCCGAGCGCCTGGTCGAGCACGGCCTCGACCCGCGCCTCGACGCCCGCCGGGTCCACGCCGACCCCGGCCTGCGCGGCGGCGCGCTCGACGCCGTGCGTCGCGAAGAGCTCGTCGCGGTAGGGCCAGACCGCCTCGAGGCCGGCGACCAGGCGCCGGCGGGACTCGGCGGTGCCGCGGGCCAGCACCACGAACCACCGGCCCGCGAAGTCGCGGTGGTAGGTGAGCTCCTTGACCCCCTTGGCGGCCACGGCGGCGAGCACGGCGTCGCGGCTGCGGACCAGGTCCGTGAACAGCTCGAGCCGCCATGCGGAGAACAGGAGCACGCGAACGACGGCCTGGGCGAAGTCGCCGTCGTCGATCTCGGCGAGGCGCACGTTGCGCACCTGCGGGCCGTCGCGGAAGAACGCCAGGCGGTCCTCGTCGGGCACGGGCGAGCCGGCGGGCAGCGCGGGCACCTGTCCCGGGTCGGCCGCGGCCGCGCGGGCGAGCAGGAGCCGCGCCTGGCCGAGCAGGTCGAGCGCGATGTTCGCGAACGCGATGTCCTCCTCGAGGTCGGGCGCGTTGCTGCACCACTGCGCCAGCCGCTGGGACAGCACGAGGGCGTCGTCGCCGAGCATGAGGCAGTACGTCGCGAGCGTCGCGGGGTCGACGCCGTCGGGCACCGTGGTGTCGACCCCCGCCAGGGGGTCGGTGAAGTCGGTGCCGAACGCCCAGCGGGCGTCGTCCGTGAGCAGCTCCGCGTAGGCGTTGTCGTGCTCGTCGGGCTCGTGCGTGCGGACAGGCATCGGGGCTCCTACATGTGCGGGACGTCGGCGGGGATGTCGTAGAACGTCGGGTGCCGGTAGACCTTGTCGCCGCTGGGCGCGAACATCGGGTCCTTCTCGTCGGGGCTGGAGGCGGTGATCGCCGACGAGCGGACCACCCAGATGCTCACGCCCTCGTTGCGCCGCGTGTAGACGTCGCGCGCGTGGCGCACGGCCATCGCGTCGTCGGGCGCGTGCAGGGAGCCGACGTGCACGTGGTTGAGGCCGCGCTTGCCGCGGACGAACACCTCGTACAGCGGCCACTCGCCGCGCACCGGGGCCTGCTCCGCGCCGCCGGACGCGCCGCCGGACGCGCTGTCCGACCCGCTCATGCCGCCTCCTCCTCGTGCTCCGCGCGCTCCCGCTCCGCGTACGCGAGCGCCGCCTCGCGCACCCAGGCGCCCTCGCGCCAGGCCCGCGTGCGATGCGCGAGCCGCTGGGCGTTGCACGGTCCGTCGCCCGCGACGACGGCCCAGAGCTCGTCCCAGTCGGGCTGCCCGAAGTCGTACGACCCGCGCTGTTCGTTCCACGCCAGGTCGGGGTCGGGCAGGGTGACGCCGAGGGCCTCGGCCTGCGGCACGGTCATGTCGACGAACCGCTGGCGCAGCTCGTCGTTGGTGTGTGTCTTGACCCCCCAGGCCATCGAGCGCGCGGTGTGGGGCGAGGCGTCGTCGGGCGGGCCGAACATCATCAGCGACGGCCACCAGAACCGGTCGACCGACTCCTGCACCATGGCGCGCTGCGCGTCCGTGCCCCGCATCATCGTCCGGAGCAGCTCGTAACCCTGCCGCTGGTGGAAGGACTCCTCCTTGCAGATGCGGATCATGGCGCGCCCGTACGGCCCGTACGAGGTGCGGCACAGGGGCACCTGGTTGCAGATCGCCGCACCGTCGACGAGCCAGCCGATGGTGCCGACGTCGGCGTACGAGAGCGTCGGATAGTTGAAGATCGAGGAGTACTTCTGCCTGCCCGTCACGAGCAGCTCCGTGAGCTCGGCGCGCGAGACGCCGAGGGTCTCGGCGGCGGAGTACAGGTACAGCCCGTGGCCCGCCTCGTCCTGCACCTTGGCGAGCAGGATCGCCTTGCGCCGCAGCGACGGGGCGCGGCCGATCCATGCGCCCTCCGGCTGCATGCCGATGATCTCGGAGTGGGCGTGCTGGGCGACCTGGCGCACGAGCGTCCTGCGGTACGCCTCGGGCATCCAGTCCCGCGGCTCGATGCGGTCCTTGCGCGCGATCGTGGCGTGGAACTGCTCCTCGAGCGCGCTCTCCGGCACGCTCTGCGGCTCTGCGGTGACCGACACGAACACCTCCGGCGACGTTGCCTCTGCTCTGCGCCCGTGTATTTACTGACCGAGCGTTCTGTATTAGCGTGACACACGTGCGGCGGGTTGCACAACGCCCCCCGGGCACGACGACGTGACGGGACCTCGAGAGGGAGGCGCAGTGAGCACACGAGCGAGCGCGAGGCTGGAGAGCTGGGTCGCGGGGCGCTGGCAGGCCGGGTCGGACGACGGCGAGCCCCTGCTGGACGCCGTCACCGGCGAGGAGGTGGCGCGCGTCTCGAGCGCGGGCATCGATCTCGCCGCGATGGTCCGGTACGCGCGCGAGGTCGGCGGGCCTGCCGTGCGCCGGCTGACGTTCCACCAGCGCGCGAGCCTGCTCAAGGAGCTCGCGCTGGACCTGAACGCCCACAAGGAGGACTTCCACGCGCTCTCGCTGCGCACGGGCGCGACACGGCGCGACGGCTACGTCGACATCGACGGCGGCATCGGCACGCTGTTCAGCTACGCGAGCAAGGGCAAGCGCGAGCTGCCGGACGACACCGTCGTGCTCGACGGCGCGCTGGAGCCGCTCGGCAAGGGCGGCACGTTCGTCGGACAGCACCTGTACACGTCGCGGCCCGGGGTCGCGGTGCAGATCAACGCGTTCAACTTCCCCGTCTGGGGCATGCTCGAGAAGCTCGCGCCCGCCTTCCTCGCCGGCCTGCCCACGATCGTCAAGCCCGCGAGCCAGACGGCCTACCTCACCGAGGCGGTCGTGCGGCGGATCGCGGACTCCGGCATCCTGCCCGAGGGCAGCCTGCAGCTCCTGTGCGGCAGCGCGGGCACGCTGCTGGACGAGCTCGGCGAGCAGGACCACGTGGCGTTCACCGGCTCGGCGCACACCGGGCGGATCCTGCGCTCGCACCCGTCCGTGCTGGACCGCGGCGTGCGGCTCGGCGTCGAGGCCGACTCCCTCAACTGCTCGATCCTCGGCCCCGACGTGCGACCCGACGACCCCGAGCTCGACCTGTTCGTCAAGGGCGTCGTCACCGAGATGACCGTCAAGGCCGGCCAGAAGTGCACGGCGATCCGCCGCGTCATCGTGCCCGAGGCGATGGCGGACACCGTCGTCGCGGCGATCAGCGCGCGCCTCGACCGCGTCACCGTCGGCGACCCCGCCGACGGCGACGTCCGCATGGGCGCGCTCGCGAGCCTCGCCCAGCGCGACGAGGTGCGCAAGGCGATCGAGGCGCTGCGCACCTCGGCCGACGTCGTCCACGGCGACCCCGCCCACGTCGAGGTGGTCGGGGCCGACGCCGAGCGCGGCGCGTTCCTCTCCCCCGTGCTCCTGCGCGCCCGCCCCGGCGCCGCGGAGCCGCATGACGTCGAGCCGTTCGGCCCGGTCAGCACCGTGCTCACGTACGGGTCGCTCGACGAGGCGGTCGAGCTGGCGGCACGCGGCCGCGGCAGTCTCGTCGCGTCGCTGGTGACGCACGACCCGCAGGTGGCGCGCGACGTCGCCCGCGGGCTCGCGCCGTGGCACGGTCGCCTGCTCGTGCTCGACCGCGACGACGCCGCCGAGTCGACCGGTCACGGCAGCCCCCTGCCGATGCTCGTGCACGGCGGACCCGGGCGGGCCGGCGGCGGCGAGGAGCTCGGCGGCGTGCGCGGCGTCCTGCACCACATGCAGCGCACCGCCGTGCAGGGCTCGCCCGACATGCTCACCGCGATCACGGGCCGGTGGACCACCGGGTCGCGCCGCCGGGTCGAGGACGTGCACCCGTTCCGCAGGTCGCTCGCCGAGCTGCGCGTCGGCGACACGATCGAGACCGCGGCGCGCACGGTCACGCAGGAGGACATCACGCAGTTCGCCGAGCTGACCGGCGACACCTTCTACGCCCACACCGACGCGGAGGCCGCCGCCGCCAACCCGTTCTTCGGCGGGATCGTCGCGCACGGCTACCTCGTGGTGTCCCTCGCGGCGGGGCTGTTCGTCGACCCGGCGCCCGGGCCGGTGCTGGCCAACTTCGGCGTCGACAACCTGCGGTTCCTCACCCCGGTGAAGGTCGGCGACACCATCCGGGTCCACCTGACGGTCAAGCAGATCACCCCACGCACCTCGGCCGACTACGGCGAGGTGCGCTGGGAGGCCGACGTGACCAACCAGGACGGCGAGCAGGTCGCGGCGTACGACGTGCTCACCCTCGTGGCCAAGACGGCGTGACCGCCGACGCGCCCGCCCGCCGCCCGCGCGGCCGCCCGGGCCACGACCGGGCGGCCGTGCTGCGCGCCGCGATCGACCTGTTCATCCGGCGCGGCTACGACGCGACGTCGATCAGCGACCTCGCGGCAGAGCTCGGCGTGACCAAGTCCGCGGTCTACCACCACTTCGCGAGCAAGGAGGCGCTGCTCGCCGCCGCCCTCGACGAGGCGCTCTCCGAGCTCGGCGCCGCGGTCGAGGCGGCGGCGACGGCCACCGACGGGGAGCCCGGCGCCGTGCGGCTGCGCGCCACCGTCGAGGCCGCCGTCCGCATCCTCGCCGACCACCTGCCCGCCGTCACGCTCCTGCTGCGCGTGCGCGGCAACAGCGACCTGGAGCGCTCGGCGCTCCGGCGCCGCCGGCACATCGACGACCGCCTCGCCGCCCTCGTGCGGCAGGCCGCCGCCGAGGGCGACCTGCGCACCGACGTCGAGCCGGAGGTCATCAGCCGCCTGCTGTTCGGCACCGTCAACTCGCTCGTCGACTGGTACCGCCCCGACGGGCCCCTGTCGGCCGACGCGCTGGCCGCCACCCTGTCGAGCGTCCTCTTCGACGGCCTGCGCCCGCCCGAGCCCTGACAGCGGCCCGCCGGTCCTCCCCCGGCGGGCCGCCCCGTCAGAGCCGGACGACGGCGGGCAGCGGGTGCTCGATCGCGTCGGCGACGGTGCGCAGGAACGCCGCCGCGGTGACGCCGTCGCAGACCCGGTGGTCGAAGACGAACGACAGCTGCGTGATCCGGCGGGGCAGGATCGCGCCGTCCACGACCCACGGCCGCTCGATGACCCGCCCGAGGCCGAGCATCGCGACCTGGGGGTGGTTGATGATCGGCGCGCTGCCGTCGACCCCGAGGCCGCCGTAGTTGTTCAGGGTGAACGTCCCGGCGGCCAGCTCCTCGGGCGTCGACCGGCCCGCCCTGGCCCGCTCGACGACGTCGCGGATCGCCGCGTCGAGCTGCGCCGTGCTCAGGCCGTCGGCGCCGAGCACCGCGGGGGCCACGAGGCCGTGCTCGCCCTGGACGGCCAGCCCGAGGTCCACCCGGTCCGGCACCACGATCTCGCCGCGCTCGACGTCGAGCCGGGCGTTGAGCACGGGGTACCGGCGCAGCGCCTCGACCACGAACCGGGCCACGTACGTCATCAGCCCGGGACCGTCGTCGCCGGGCAGCCGCGCGGCCTCGCGCAGCTCCCAGAGGGCCGTCGCGTCGACGTCCACCCAGACCGTCGCCTCCGGGATCTCCCGGCGGCTGCGGGTCAGCACCGCGGACGCCGCGCGCTGGAAGCCGGTGAGCGGGATGCGCCGGCCGGCGCGGGCGGGGCCGCCCGGGGTCGGTGCGCTCGGGGTCGGTGCGCTCGGGGTCGGCGTCGTGTCGGGTCCCCGGCCCGGGACCAGGTCGCCTGTCCCCGCC
>NZ_JABEMG010000179.1 GCF_013004695.1 Promicromonospora citrea | reverse complement strand
CGTTGGCGAACCGCAGGTGCCACGGCCACGCGCCGGGCTCGGGCCTGCGCCGGCCGAGCACGAGGTCGGCCTCGCCCGCGAGCACGGGGCCGGTCACCCGGGGCAGGTCCTGGGGGTCGAGGCTCGCGTCGGCGTCGCAGAAGGCGACGACGTCCGCGGTCGCGGCCTCGAGCCCGGCGGCGCACGCGGCACCGTACCCGCGGCGCTCGGCGCGCACGACGAGGGCGCCGTGCTCGCGCGCGACGTCGGGCGACCCGTCGGTCGACCCGTTGTCGACCACGATCGCGCGCGTCCCGTCCGGGAGCCGCGGCAGGAGCCAGGCGAGGCCCTCCGCCTCGTCGAGGCAGGGCAGCACCACGTCGACCACCGCGCCCGGTCCCTCGTTCATGTCCTCGTCCACGTCTTCGACCGTAGGACGCGGACCCCTCGGTACGCAGCGCCAGGGACCTGACGGCTACCTGACGTCGGGCGCCGTGGTCCACAGGGCACCGCCCCACCCGGCGCCGGGCGGCCCCGCGCTGACTATGGTGTGGCGTATGACGAAGGTTCTCGTGGTGGACGACGACGCCCTGGTCGCCTCGAGCGTCGCCGCCTACCTCACGCAGGCCGGGCACGACGCGCGCACGGCGACGGACGCCGTCGAGGGCGAGCGCACCTGGCGGACGTGGGAGCCGGACGCCGTCGTGCTGGACGTGCTGCTGCCCGGCAGCTCGGGGCTGGAGATGCTCACGCGTCGCCGCCGCGACGGCGACGCGACGCCGGTGCTCCTGCTCTCCGGCCTGGCCAGCGCCGACGACCGGGTGGTCGGCCTCGAGCACGGCGCGGACGACTACGTGACCAAGCCGTTCGACGCCCGCGAGCTGGTGCTGCGCGTCGAGGCGCTGCTGCGGCGCGGGCCGTTCGACGTGCAGCACGCGCCCGTGCGCCTGGAGGTCAGCGGCCTGGTGCTCGACGGCGCGGCACGCACGGCGACCTACCGCGGCCGGGTCGCCGAGCTCACGCCGCGCGAGTTCGCGCTGCTGAGCTTCCTGGCGCAGCGGCCGGGGCACCCGTTCGGGCGGCGGGAGCTGCTGCGGCGGGTCTGGGGATGGACGTTCGGCGACGACTCCACGGTGATGGTGCACATCCGGCGCCTGCGGACCAAGCTCGAGGAGGACCCGGCCCGCCCGGAGCTGGTCGTGAACCTGCGCGGCACGGGGTACGCGCTGATGGCCGAGGGCGTACCGGCCGGCGAGCTCGCCGACGCCGCCGACCGCACGGAGGTCGTCTCGTGACCGACGTCCAGTTCATGGTGCTGGTCACCGTGGCGTGCTCCGTGGTGGCCGCCGTGGCCGGGTTCTTCCTCGTGCGGCTGGCCCGCCGGGTCTCGCTGCAGCTCGCGCTGCTGACGTCGACCCTGATCCCGGTCGCCGGCGTCGTCGCGGCGCTGGCGGTCAACGTGCACGAGATGTTCCTCTCGGCGCACGACGCGCAGGTGGTCTGGCTCGTGCTCGGCACCGCCACCGCGCTGGAGATCCTGCTGGCCCTCGCCCTGGGCCGGATGGTCGCGCAGGAGCTCATCCTGGTGGCCGACGGCGCCCGCCAGCTCGCCGAGATCTCCACGCACCCGGGGGCGAGCACCCCCGCGCCCGCGCCGGAGACCGCCGAGCTCGCGCTGCTGATGAGCGAGCTGGAGGCGACCCGCGAGCGCCTCGTCGCGGCCCGTGCCGCGGAGCAGCAGGCGCAGGACGCGCGCAGGCAGGTCATCGGGTTCGTGTCGCACGACCTGGTCTCGCCGCTGTCCGGCATCCGTGCGGCGACCGACGGCCTGCGCGACGGCGCGTTCCCGGACCCACGCACCGCGCTGGACGGCATCACGGCCGCCGTGGACCGGATGTCGCGCATGATCAAGGATCTCGGCGAGCTGTCCCGGTCGGACGCGCCCCCGCGCCGCGCGGCGCGCGGACCCGTGGACATGGGCGAGGTGCTCGGCACGGTGCTCGCGCACGCGCGCCCGGCCGCGGCGGAGCGCGACGTCGAGCTCGACGAGTCCGTGACAGGCAACGTGCGGGTGCGCGGCGACCGGGACGAGCTGAGCCGGGTGCTGGACAACCTCGTCTCGAACGCGATCCGGTCCAGCGGCCCGGGGGGCCGTGTCCTGGTCGGGGTGACGAGCGAGGACGGCGTCGCGCGCCTGTCGGTGCGGGACACCTGCGGCGGCATCCCGGACGACGAGCTGCCCCACATGTTCCGCGCCGGCTTCCAGGGCGACCGGGCGGGGACGGCCGGCCTCGGGCTGGCGTTCGTCGACCGGGTGGTCGACGAGCACGGCGGAACGGTGTCGGTGCGCAGCACGGCGGCGGGGTGCGACGTCGAGGTGCACCTGCCGACGGCCGACCGGACCGCGGAGCGGACGGCCGACCGGACGGCGGGCTGACCGCTCCGCTACGTCAGGGTCGCGAGGCCCTCCTCCAGACCGACGCGGGCCCGCCAGCCGAGCGCGGCGGCGGCCGCCTCGCTGGACGCCGTGACGTGCCGGACGTCGCCCAGCCGGTAGCCGCCGGTCACCACCGGGTCCGGCCCGGCGAGGAGCTTGGCGGTCACCTGCGCCATCTCCCCCACGGTCGTCACCACGCCCGACCCGACGTTGAACGGCGTCACCGTCCCCGGCTCCTGCGGCGCGTGCGCCGCGGCGGCCACGGCGCGCGCCACGTCGGTGACGTGCACGAAGTCGCGGCGCTGCTGCCCGTCCTCGAGCACGGTGGGCGCCTCGCCGCGCTCGACGGCCGCACGGAACAGGGCCGCGACGCCCGCGTACGGGGTGTCGCGCGGCATGCCGGGCCCGTACACGTTGTGGAAGCGCAGCGCGGTCGCGCTGCCGCCGGTCTGCCGCGCCCACGCGGCGTGCAGCGCCTCGCCGTGCGCCTTCGTGGCGGCGTAGACGTTGCGGGGGTCGAGCCGGGCGTCCTCCGTGACGAGGCCCGGGCGCAGCGGCTCGCCGCACACCGGGCAGCGCGGCTCGAACAGCCCCGCGTCGAGGTCCTCGGTACGCCGTGGCGGGGGCGCGACCTGGCCGTGCTCGGCGCAGTCGTAGCGCCCCTCGCCGTAGACGACCATCGAGCTCGCGTACACGACGTGCGGCACCCGGGCGGCGCGCAGCAGCACCGCCGTGCCGAGGTCGTTGGAGGACACGTAGTCGTCGATGTCGCCGAGCGAGACGCCGAGACCCACCTTCGCGGCCAGGTGCACGACGGCGTCGCACCCGGCGAGGGCCCGCCCGACCGCGTCGGGGTCCCGCACGTCGCCCACGAGGACGCGTCCGTCGGCCGGTTCCTCGGCCGAGACCGCGGCCGGCCCGTGCACGTCCGGGCGCAGCGAGTCGAGCACGACGACGTCGTCGCCGTGCCGCGTCAGCTCCGCGACCACCTCCCGGCCGATGAACCCGGCCCCTCCCGTCACCAGCACGCGCATACCCGGCACTCCTTCGCTCGTCTCGTCCGCTGCGTCTTCGAGTCAACCGCCACGGCGCCCGGTCCGCGAGCGCCGCAACCTGACCGTCTCCTGACGGACGGTGCGCCCGGCCGGTGCGCGGACCGGGGTGGGCCTAGCCTCGACGGCATGAGCGCACCCATCGGGATCATCGGCGGATCAGGCATGTACGAGCTGCTGTCGGACGCACAGCGGGTCACGGTCGACACCCCCTACGGGCCGCCGTCGGAGCCCCCGGCGCGCGGCGTGCTGGGCGGGCGCGAGGTCGTGTTCGTGCCGCGGCACGGTGCCGACCACCGGTTCGCGCCGCACCGCATCCCCTACCGGGCCAACCTGTGGGCGCTGCGTGCTCTCGGGGTGCGTCAGGTCGTCACGTCGTGCGCCGTGGGCGGCCTGGTGCCGGAGCTGGCCGCGGGCACGGTGGTGGTGCCGGACCAGGTGATCGACCGCACGTGGGGCCGTGAGCACACGTACTACGACGTCGAGGGCCCGGTGGTGCACGTGCCGTTCGCCGACCCGTACTGCCCGCGCGGGCGGCAGGCCGCCGTCGCCGCGGCGCAGGCCGGGCCGCTGCCCGCCGTCGACGGGGGGACGATGGTCGTCATCCAGGGGCCGCGCTTCTCGTCGCGCGCGGAGTCGCGGCGCAACGCGCGCGACGGCGGCACGCTCGTCAACATGACGGCCATGCCGGAGACGGCGCTGGCCCGCGAGCTCGCGCTGTGCTGCACCACGCTGGCGCTGGTCACGGACGCCGACGCGGGCGTGGAGGGTGGTGAGCACGTGACGCAGGACGCGGTGCTGGAGCTGTTCGCGCGCAACGTGGCGACGCTGTCGGGGATCCTGGAGGCGACGGTCGCGGCGCTGCCCGACGACGACTGCGAGTGCCGGCACGTGCTCGACGGTCAGAAGCTCCCGATCGTCCTGCCGGAGAGAATTCACCCCCTCGTCGGAGAGCCTTCCCTCCCGCGTCGCCCGGTGCCGTGAGAATCGCACGCGTCGATCCCACCGACCCGGAGGTCAGCGTGTCCGAGATGCAGAGCAGCACCCCGCACCCCCGCGAGATGTCCCCCCTGGCCAGGATGGCCGCCGTCCTGTCGGCCGTGCTGGCGCTGGTGGTCGGCGGCTTCGTCGCCGCACCGGCGGCGCAGGCCGACGTCTATGACTCCTGCACGCACAGCGGGTGCGCCGAGGCGTACGACTCGCGGTCGATCTGGAGCTCCCTGGGCTACCCGGGCTCACGCGGCTGGTACGACTGGCCGGACGGGAGGTGCAACTTCGCCGGCGGCACGTACAACAACTACGAGGGCGAGCTGCCCGCGGGCCACTCCTACCTGGAGTTCGACGTGACCCCGCGGGCCTGCGGCGCGTCGCGCCAGGCGTACCGCCTCGTGCTGGACCGCACCACCGGCATCGTCTACTTCTCGCCGAACCACTACGGCGACTTCTACCGGATGTGACCGTCGTGATGCCCCAGGGACCCGACCTGCCCGTGCTCGTCGTCGACGGGTCGCGGTTCGACGACCTCGCGGGGTTCGCCCGCGAGGTCTCCCGCCTGCTCGACGGCTACACCTGGCGGGGCAACCTCGACGCGCTCAACGACGTGCTGCGGGGCGGGTACGGGACGCCGCCGGGCGGCTTCGTGCTGCGCTGGCTGCACTCCGAGCGGTCCCGCGACGCCCTGGGGCACGCGGAGACGGCGCACCGGCTGGAGCGCCTCCTGCCCGCGGTGGACCCGTCGGGCCGCGCCGCCTTCGTGGCGCGGCTCGACGCGGCCCGCCGCGGCGAGGGCCCCACGCTCTTCGACGAGATCGTGGCCCTGGTCCGTGAGCACGGCCCGGGCGGCGGGGAGGCCGCGGACGGCGTGGTGCTCGAGCTGGTCTGAGCCCGTTCGCTTCCGTCCGCGCCCGCCGTGCGCTATTTTGTGAACGTTGCCGTTCACAAAAGGAGGCGTCATGGCGGACACCGCGGAGACCGAGGTCCTCGTCGTCGGCGCGGGGCCGACCGGCCTGGCGCTCGCCTGCGGCCTGCGGCTGCACGGGGTCGGGGTCCGCGTCGTCGACCGGTCGCCCGGTCCGGCCACGACGTCGCGCGCCAACTTCGTGCACGCGCGCGGCTCCGAGGTGCTGGACCGCCTGGGCGCGCTCGGCACCCTGCCCGACGAGGCGGGGCGCGCGCTGCAGGTCACGACCTACCTCGGCGACCGGCCGATGGTGCGCCTGCGCTTCGGCGACCCCGGCCTGCGCACCGCGGCCCCTCCCCTGGTCGTCTCCCAGGCGCGCGTCGAGGCGGAGCTCCGGGAGCGGCTGGCCGGGCTGGGCGTCGAGCCCGAGTGGTCCCGCGGCCTGCGCACGGCCACGCAGGACGACGACGGCGTCACCGCCGAGCTGTCGGACGGCACCTCGGTGCGCGCGGCGTGGCTGGTCGGCTGCGACGGCACGCGCAGCACCGTCCGGAAGGTCGCGGGGATCGCCGCACCGGGCGTCCGGCTCAGTGAGCGGTTCCTGCTCGCCGACGTGCACCTCGGCACGGCCCCCGGCGGCCCGGCCGACCCGGCGCTCGACCGCACGGGCACCTCCGGCTGGGCCGGGCCCGCGGGCCTGCTCGGCCTCATGCCGATGCCGCACCCCGACGGCGACCTGTGGCGCGTCCTCGCCTACGACCCGGACGGGCCGGCCGACGAGCGCCTCACCCCGGACGAGATCCTGCGGCGGGTCACCGCCCTCGTGCCCGCGCGGGCGGGCCGCCCGATCCGCGTCGGCACGCCCGAGTGGCTGTCCGAGTTCACCGTGCACCGCCGCCTGGCCGACCGGTACCGGGCCGGGCGGCTGCTCCTCGCGGGCGACGCCGCGCACGCCCACGCGCCGTTCGGCGGACAGGGCATGCTCACCGGCCTCGGCGACGCCGAGAACCTCGCCTGGAAGCTCGCGCTCGTCGCACGGGGTGCGGCGGCCCCGTCGCTGCTCGACACCTACGAGGCCGAGCGCCGCCCCCTGGCGACCGACGTGCTGCGCGGCACGTCGGCGCTGACCCGGGTCGACGTCGCGCGGTCCGCCGCCGGGCGGTTCCTGCGCGACCAGGTGCTCGTGCGCGCGTTCCGCGCGGGGTGGGTCCAGCGGTGGGCCACCTGGACGACGTCGCAGCTGTGGGTGTCCTACCGCACGGGGCCGCTCGGCGCGCGGCCGTTCACCCGGCGCCCCCGGCCCGGGGACCGCGTGGCCGACGTGCCGGTGCGGCGACCCGACGGGACGACGACCCGGCTGTACTCCGAGCTCGGGGGCACGTGGGCCTACCTGCGGCCCGCCGTCCCCGGCGCCCGGCCGCGGTCGGCCCCCGCCGTGCTGGCCCGGCTCGGCGGGCAGGTCAGGGTGCTGGACAGCACGGCCCCGCACCGCGGCACGGAGGCCTGGCTCGTGCGCCCCGACGGTCACCTCGCCTGGCGCGGCACCGACGCCGACGACCTCGACCGCTGGCTCACGGCCGCCCTCACGACGGGCCGCCGACCGTGACGGGCGACCCGGCCGGCAGCCCGCCG
>NZ_JABEMG010000178.1 GCF_013004695.1 Promicromonospora citrea | reverse complement strand
GAGGCGGCCTGCTGCGGCGGGATCGGCACCGAGCCGCCGGGCGGCTGCGCGGCCCCGGGGTACGGCTGACCCTGCGAGCCGCCGCCCGGCACCTCGACCACGGGGCCGCCGGGCGAGGCCTGCGGACGGCCGCTCGGAGGCACCGACGGCGGGAGCGCCGGCGGCAGCTCGTTCTGGGCGTCCTGGCCCGGGGCGGGCGTGTGCTGCGTGGCCTGCTGGCCGACGTCCTCGCCCTGGCCCTGCTCGGGCTCCGGGTCGGTCAGCCAGTCGAGGGCGAGCCAGCGGATGCCGGTCCGGTCCGGTGCGGTGGCGGCGAGCTGCGCCACGGGGCCACCGCCCAGGCCGGGCAGGACTGCCTCCGGCGCGATCTGCGACCACGGCTCCAGCACGAACGCACGCTCGTGGGCGCGCGGGTGCGGCACCTCGATGTCGTCGGCGGAGTCGGTCAGCGTGCCGTAGGTGATGAGGTCGACGTCGAGCGTCCGCGGGCCCCAGCGCTCCTCGCGGGTGCGGCCGTGCACGTTCTCGATGCCCTGGCAGGCGTGGAGCAGCCCGCGGGCCGACAGGGTGGTGCGGCCGAGCACCACGGCGTTGAGGTAGTCCGGCTGCTCCTCCGGTCCGCCGACCGCCGCCGTGCGGGCCAGCGGCGACACGTCGGTGATCTGCAGGCCGGGTGTGCGGTCCAGCTCGGCGACCGCCGAGCGCATCGTCACCTGCGGGTCGCCCAGGTTGGCGCCGATCGCGATGACGACGTCGACCGGGCTCGCCGGGATCTCGTCGAACCGGTCGTGCGGCTGGTCGGGCTGGTACTGCTCGACGCCCTGGAGCTGTCCCGCCGGGAAGTCGCCCGAGCCGTGCTGCTGCTCCTGCCCGTACTGCTGGTCCTGCGGGCGGTCGGCACCGTCCGGCACGGCGGCGGCGACGCGGGTGCGCTCCATGTCCGCCTGGTCGTACTGCTGGTCGAAGAGCTGGTCGTAGTGGTTCTGCTGCGGGTCGAGCCCCTGGGGCTGCGCGCCCTGCTGCTCGGGCTGCTGCGCGTGCTGCTCGTAGCGCGGCTGCTCGAACTGCTGCTGCTCGAGCGACTGCCGGCTGTACTGCTGCTGGTCGAACTGCTGCTGCTCGTACGGCGGCTGCTCGAAGCCCGTGCCCTCGTACCGGGGCTGCTCGAGCGGCTGGTCGAGCTGCTGCTGCGGCTCGTAGGCGTCCTGGCGCGGGGCCCCGCCGTCGGCGTCCTGCCGCTGGTCGAGACCCTGCCGCTGGTCGAGGCCCTGGAGCGACTCGTACTGCTGGACGGGCTCGAAGACGGGCTCCGACCGGAGCTCCTCGGCCTGGAACACCGGCTCCTTGCCGGGCTGGTCGGCCTGCGCCGCCTCGGCGGGCAGGTCCCACGCGGCCGGGGCCGGCTGGACCGGCTCCGGGGCGATGAGCTCGGGCACCGGCAGCGGCTCGGGTGCCTCGGCGGGCTGCGCGGCCGGGGCCGTCTCGAAGGCGGCGGCACGCCGGGGCGGCTCGGCGGGCTCGGAACGGTAGGCCTCGGAGGCCGCGGGGTCGAGCCGGTCGCCCGCCTCGGCCTGCTGCCCTGCGGTCGCCGGGAAGTCCTGCTGCCCGGTGCCGGCGTACTCGCTGCCGGCGTACTCGCTGTCCGTGTACCGGGTACCGGCGTACTCGGGGTCCGCGTACTGGGCGCCCGCGTACCGGGTGCCCGCGTACTCGTAGCCCTGCGCGCCGAGGCCCTGGGCCTCGTACGGCGCGGGCTCGCCGGCCGGCTCGCGGAAGTCCTGGGTGCCGAGCGGCTCGACCGCGCCGGCGGACGCGGGCGCCGCGACGACGGGCGCGTGCGTGCGGTCGCGGCGGATGGCCACCTCGACGTCGGTGAACGGGACGTCGATGGGCGCGTGCGGCTTGTGCACGCGCACGTCGACCGCCTCGATCTGCGGGCGCGCGAGCACCGCCGCGGCGATGCGCTCGGCGACGGTCTCGACGAGGTCGGCGGGCTCGCCCGCGAGGACGTCGTGCACGTCGCGGGCCACGTCCGCGTAGCTGACCGTCCGGTCCAGGTCGTCCCCTGCCGCGGCCGGGCGCGTGTCCAGGTACAGCACGACGTCGGCCAGGAACTCCTGACCGCTCTGCCGCTCCGAGGGCAGCACACCGTGGTAGCCCCGTGCGCTCACGCCGCTCAGCCGGACCTGGTCCAGCGACCGGCCGTCCGGGCCTGCGACGCCCGTTCCGAACGCTGTGGTCACCGTGGTCCCCCTCCATCGTCATTACGTGCACCGGAATCCTGCCAGGTCGGCAGGTCCTGTTCCCCGGCCGTCCACGATTCTGTGGTCAAGGCCACGGTGGAAGTCAATGCCGTCGAGCGGGGAGAGGTACCCGGCGACCCTACCGGGGACGCGCCGCGCGCGGCGGACCACGCCGAGGCGACCCGGACGGCGTCCGCGCTGGCCCGGACGGTGTGCACGCGCACGCACCAGGCGCCCGCCGCGGCGGAGAGCGCGGAGATCGCCGCCGTCGCGTCGTCCCGGGCGCGCGGCGGGGCGGGGTGGCCGGCCGGGTCGGCCAGGAGGTGACCGAGGAACCGCTTGCGGGACGCGCCCACGAGCACGGGCCGGCCCAGCGCGTGCAGCGCGTCGAGGTGGGCGAGCAGCGGCCAGTTCAGCGCACCGGCCTTGGCGAACCCGAGACCGGGGTCGAGGACCACCTGCTCGGGGCGCACGCCGACGTCGTGCAGGGCGGCCAGGCGCGCGCCGAGCTCGTCGCGCACGTCGGCCACGACGTCGCCGTACTCCTGGCGGTCGTCCATGACGTCGGCGTGGCCGCGCCAGTGCATGGCCACGTACGCGACGCCGGACTCGGCGACGAACGCGCCCATGTCCGGGTCCGCCAGGCCACCCGACACGTCGTTCACGATGCGCGCCCCTGCCGCCACCGCTCGTTCGGCGACGGCGGCGCGGGTGGTGTCGACGCTGACGGTCGCGCCGTGCTCCGCGAGCCGCTCGATCACGGGCAGCACGCGCGCCAGCTCCTGGTCCCGCGGCACGCGCGAGGAGCCCGGCCGCGTCGACTCGCCGCCCACGTCGAGGATGTCGGCCCCCTCGCCCAGCAGCTCCAGCCCGTGGGACACCGCGGCGGACGGCTCGAACCACTCCCCGCCGTCGGAGAACGAGTCGGGCGTCACGTTGACCACGCCCATGACGAGCGTCCGGCCGGTGCCGGACAGCTCGGGCAGGCCGTGCACCCGGGCGTCCCGGGTGGGGTGGCCGGAGCCGGAGGGCACCGTCACTTCCCGGCGATGAGGCTCATGGCCTCGGCTCGGGTCGCGGCGTCGCGCATGACCCCGCGGACGGCGGAGGTGATGGTGCGCGCGCCGGGCTTGCGCACGCCGCGCATGGACATGCACAGGTGCTCGCACTCGACGACGACGAGCACGCCCCGCGGCTCCAGGATCTCCACGAGGGAGTCGGCGATCTGGCTCGTCATCCGCTCCTGCACCTGCGGGCGGCGGGCGAACACCTCGACGAGGCGGGCCAGCTTGCTCAGACCCGTGATGCGCCCGTCGACGCTCGGGATGTACCCCACGTGCGCCACGCCGTGGAACGGCACCAGGTGGTGCTCGCACGTCGAGTACACCTCGATGTCCTTGACCAGCACCATCTCCTCGTGCCCGAGGTCGAAGGTCGTGGTCAGCACGTCCTCGGGCTCCTGGCGCAGGCCCGCGAAGATCTCCCGGTACGCCCGCGCCACGCGGGCGGGCGTGTCCCGCAGGCCCTCCCGGTCCGGGTCCTCGCCCACGGCGAGGAGGAGCTCCCGGACCGCCGCCTCGGCCCGCTCGGCGTCGTACGGCGGGACGTCCGCCGCCCGCCGTGCGGGCGTCGTCACGGGCGTGACTGACCTGTCGGTCATGGTGGTGCTCCGGTCTCGGTCGGTGGCCTGCGGGATGAAGCCTCTCGGCCTCAGTGGGGCGAGTCCGTCGGCGCCGCGTCGGACGGCGGGGCGACGTCGAGCACCGCCTCGTCCTGCGGGATCACGGAGTGCCCGTTCTGCGCGGCGAGCTCCTTGGGGGTGAGCACCGGGCCGCGCGTGTGCACGGTGCGCTGCTCGCTGGACAGCCAGACGTCGCGGGCGGGGCGCTTCTCGACGGGACGGAAGACCTCCTCCAGCTCCTTCTGGTTCAGCGTCTCCTTGTCGAGCAGGCGCAGCACGAGGTCGTCGAGCACGTCGCGGTGCTGGGTCAGCACCTCCCACGCCTCGTCGTGCGCCGCCTCGACGAGCTTGCGCACCTCGGCGTCGATCGTGCCGGCGACGGCCTCGGAGTAGTCCCGCTCGTGGCCGTAGTCGCGGCCGAGGAACGGCTCGCCCCCGCTCGTACCGAGCTTGATGGCGCCGACCTTCTCGCTCATGCCGTACTCGGTCACCATCTTGCGGGCGATCGCCGAGGCCTTCTCGATGTCGTTCGACGCGCCGGTCGTGGGGTCGTGGAACACGATCTCCTCGGCCACCCGGCCGCCCATCGCGTACGCGAGCTGGTCGAGCAGCTCGTTGCGCGTGGTCGAGTACTTGTCCTCCATCGGCATCACCATGGTGTAGCCCAGCGCGCGCCCGCGCGGCAGGATCGTCACCTTGGTCACCGGGTCGGTGTACCGCATCGCCGCGGCGACCAGGGCGTGCCCGCCCTCGTGGTACGCGGTGATCTTCTGCTCCTTGACGTTCATGACGCGGGTCCGCTTCTGCGGCCCGGCCACGACGCGGTCGATCGCCTCGTCCAGCGCACGGTCGTCGATGAGCTGCGCCCCGCTGCGCGCGGTCAGGAGCGCGGCCTCGTTGAGCACGTTGGCCAGGTCGGCACCCGTGAACCCCGGGGTCCTGCGGGCGACGGCGGCGAGGTCGACCGTCTCGACCATCGGCTTGCCCTGCGCGTGCACCTGCAGGATCGCCTCGCGGCCCTTGAGGTCCGGCGCCTCGACGGCGACCTGGCGGTCGAACCGGCCCGGGCGCAGCAGCGCCGGGTCGAGGATGTCGGGGCGGTTGGTCGCGGCGATGAGGATGACGTTCGTCTTGACGTCGAAGCCGTCCATCTCGACGAGCATCTGGTTCAGCGTCTGCTCGCGCTCGTCGTGGCCACCGCCCATCCCGGCGCCGCGGTGGCGGCCGACGGCGTCGATCTCGTCGACGAAGATGATCGCGGGCGAGTTCTGCTTGGCCTGCTCGAACAGGTCGCGCACGCGGCTGGCGCCCACGCCGACGAACATCTCGACGAAGTCGGAGCCCGAGATCGAGTAGAACGGCACGCCCGCCTCGCCGGCGACGGCCCGCGCGATGAGCGTCTTGCCGGTGCCGGGCGGGCCGTACAGCAGCACGCCCTTGGGGATCTTGGCGCCGACGGCCTGGAACTTGGCCGGCTCCTGCAGGAACTCCTTGATCTCCTGGAGCTCCTCCACCGCCTCGTCGACGCCCGCGACGTCGGCGAACGTGACCTGCGGCGTGTCCTTGCTGGCCAGCTTGGCCTTGGACTTGCCGAAGCCCATCACCCGGTTGCCGCCGCCCTGGGCCCGCGAGAGGAGGAACCAGAACACGACGCCGATCAGGAGGAACGGGATCAGCACCGACAGCATGGAGGACCAGAAGCTCGGCTGCGGCACCTCCGAGTCGAACCCGTCGGCCGGGTCCGCCGTGACGATCGCGTCCTCGACCCGGTCGCCCTGCGGCTGGGTGTAGAAGAACTCGACCGTCGTGCCGTGGTCGACCTCCTCGGCCTGGTCACCCTCGCCCTCCTCGGCCTTGAACGCCGTGGACAGCTCGAGCTCGACCCGCTGCTCGCCCTCCACCATGAGGGCGTGCTCGACCGTGTCGCCCTCCAGGAGCTCGATGCCCTGGGACGTCTCGATGCGGGAGACGTTCGGCTGGTTCAGTGCCGAGATGGCCAGCGTCACCACGACCAGGGCGACGAGGATCCAGATGATCGGCCCGCTCAGTAGCTTCTTGATGTTCATCGGCGACGGGGACCGAGCCCCGTTTCCCTCCGCTCGCGCAGTATGTGTCCGTCGAAACTACATGGTCTCCCTGACAGGAGCCCCGAGTGTTCGCCCAGAGCATGCGATGCCTGGGCCACACCTCGCCCAGACGTGACGAACCGCCCGGACGGGCACTCGCGGCGTCGAGCGGTGCTGGGAAGCCTGGCTTCGTCAGCCCCCGTAGACGTGGGGTGCCAGAGTGGCAACGAACGGCAGGTTCCGATAGTTCTCGGCGTAGTCCAGCCCGTAGCCCACGACGAACTCGTTGGGGATGTCGTACCCGAGGTACTTCACGTCGACGTCGGCCTGCGCCGCGTCGGGCTTGCGCAGCATCGAGGCGATCTCGACCGACTCCGGCCCCCGCGAGCGCAGGTTCGACACGAGCCAGGACAGCGTGAGGCCCGAGTCGATGATGTCCTCGACGATGAGCACGTTGCGGCCCGTCAGGTCGGCGCGCAGGTCCATCAGGATGCGCACGACGCCGGACGACTTGGTGCCGGACCCGTACGACGACACGGCCATCCAGTCCATCTGGACCGGGTGGTGCAGGCGGCGCGACAGGTCGGCCATGACCATGACCGCCCCCTTCAGGACACCGACCAGCAGCAGGTCCTTGCCCGCGTAGTCGGCGTCGATCTGTGCTGCCATCTCGTCCAGCTTCTTGGAGAGCTGCTCCTCGGTGAGCAGCACCTCTGCGAGGTCGGAACCGACGTCGGACTGGTCCACAAGTCACTCCTGGGTTGTGCCGGGGGGCTGGTCGCCGTCCTGGCCGTCCGCTGTGGCGGACGGCGCGGCGCGCAGGAAAACTCTGCCACACGCGCGACCCGCTCGTGCGCCGCCCGGGAGGTGGACGGGTCCCTGGCCCGTCCATGCGACGACGAGCGCGTCGAGGGCGTCCACGTGCCGCGCGGTGGTGTCCGACGGCGCGCACCCCACCGCGAGCGCCGCGGCCCGCAGGGCACGGCGCCGGAGCGCGGCGTGGGCCGGCGCGAGCACGCCG